>NZ_JAIUHE010000008.1:0-259376 GCF_020164995.1 Mesorhizobium sp. CO1-1-11 | reverse complement strand
ACTCCAAAACCCCTTCGGGCCAAAAGTGTTACCCATGTCTCCGGTATAAACCGTAACCTATGTGTCCGGAACGGACCATTGAAATTATGGCGATCCCGACAGGATTCGAACCTGTGACCATCGGCTTAGAAGGCCGGTGCTCTATCCAGCTGAGCTACGGGACCGTCGGCCGGCCAACGGCCGGCTGGATGCTTGGGCCTGCCGCCTTTCAGTGCGTCCAGGGCGTCCTGCGGTCATAGCGGAAATTCTCCGCATAGGAAATCTGGCGGCGCTTGGTCTCTTTCGGTTCCTCGACACGGAAGGCGAGCCCTTCCTTTTCGGCGTAGGCGACCGCTTCTTCGCGCGTGTCGAAGGTGAGCCTGATCTGGCTTCTCATGTCACCCGACGTGGTGTAGCCCATCAGGGGATCGATCTTCTTGCGCATCTCGGGGTCGAATTCCAGCACCCAATGGCCGGTCTTGGCCTTGCCGGACTGCATCGCGGTTTTGGCTGGGCTGAAAATGCGCGCGGACATAGCCACCTCTTTGTTGTGCGAGGCGGCATCGCCGCCTCTTCGCCCGTCATTACTGCGCATTGGCAGCGGCGGCAAGGTTTTTGCACTTGCCATGTACCACCGAAATGAATAGGCAACAGACCGTTCGGAGTGTAGCGCAGGCTGGTAGCGCATCTGGTTTGGGACCAGAGGGTCGGGAGTTCGAATCTCTCCACTCCGACCATTTCTCCTTAAAATGCGACACCGATGGCACCGAGGGGGTTTTGGCCCTTATCCGCGTGTCAGTATTTCAGGCTCGCTTCCATCGCCGTTGCCGGCTTAAGCTGCGGCAAACGAGGGATTTGCGGTGCTTGGGATCGATGCTTGGGTGTCGCTGTTCGGGCCGGCCTATTTCGCCTATGCGGGCGTGACGGTTCCGTTCATGGTGGCATGGGCGATCGCCTGTGCGGCCTTGGCGATGTGGAACAATCGCGAGAGCCGCAGGCACGGCAGGCTCGCACCTGGCACCGTCGCCTCCCGTTCATGGGCAGCCAGCATCGGGATTTTTGTGCTGGTCGCGGCCTGTTATATTGCCGCGCACTCGGCCGTCTATCTGTTGGTCCGGCATTTCGTCAGAATGTGGCTGTGACTGGCCGCAAGCTCACCGGCCAACAGTGCTACGTTGAGAGCACACCCTCGATATCGGTCTTCGAAAAATCGGCTCCGACATACAACAGCCGGCAAGCGTGCTCCTTCGCCACCTCATAGGAGAAACAATCGCCGAAACTGAGCGCGGCCGGATGGCTGCCCCTGCCCCATCGCGCATAGGCCTCGGCGATGCGCCGGGCCGAGGCCGGCGTTACCACCACCTCGAAACCAAGCCCGTCAGTCGAGTTGGTCCATTTCAAGAGTCTCGACGATGCGGGGCGGTCGGTGTCGTTGGGGTGGATGTCCGCTGCGGCGGCACCCGCTCGACGCATTTGGAACGCAAGCTCGCCGGGCGAGAACCCTAACCGCCTCAGTCCCGGCGAGCCTACAACCTGATTTGGAACGCAATCAGGACCGGGGTCAGCCGGCAAGCTCACACAGCAAGATGAGTGCCAGTCTTGTTTCCCAAAATGGGACTCAGGTCGAGACGGAGGACCGCTGGAACCCTGAAGTCATCAAATCTCGAACTCGCCCTGCCCTTCATCCATGGCGCTCACGGTTTCGGCGGCCAATGCCCTTGTAATCGGCATCTTGCGCTCCAGGGCGCTACGATCCAGGCGCTCCACCACTCGTATGGCGGTTGCCAGAGAACGCTCGATGCGCCGCACCAAATACTGCACGACATGCGGCTCGACCTCGACCTGGCGGTCGGCGAACAGCTTGGTGATGACGCCGGCGAGCAGGAGATCATCGGGCTCATGGATCTCGACGGTCGCCGCCGCCTTGAGCCGCGATGCAAGATCGGGCAGCGATACACCCCAGGCCGAGGGAAAGCGGCGTGCGGTCAAAAGCAGCGTCGAGCCGGCGCCACGCACCGCATTGATGAGATGGAACAGGCCCAGTTCGTCGACCGCGCCTGCGTCGACATCATCGATCAGGGCCGGGCGGGCACCAAGATTTGCGATGCTGTCGCCAATGCGCCTAGCGTCGACAGTCACCGCCTTGGCGCGCGCGCCCCAGATCGAGGCCAGATGCGTCTTGCCGGAGCCGGCTGGGCCCGCCAGCACCACCACCGGTGCTGGCCAATCCGGCCAGCGGTCGACCAGTGCGGCCGCCTGGTTGTTGGTACCGGAGACGACCAGCTCGTCACGCGAGTAACCGGTGCCATGGCCGAGATCGAGCGGCAACTGGCGTGGCGGGTCGGTTCGCTGCGCGGTCACTTCAGCGACGCGGTTGCGAGCGGTGGCCGCCGCCGCGATCGGCTGGCAATGCCGGCGCGGGTTCTGTCGCATGGCCTTTGTAGAGCGGCGATTCGAGATAACGGGCGATGGCAAATCGCACCAGCACCGCAACCGCCGCCGAAGCCGGCACGGCAATCAGAAGGCCGACGAAGCCGAACAGCGCGCCGAAGGCGAACAGCGCGAACATCAGCCATACAGGATGCAGGCCGACGCTTTTGCCGACCAGCCTGGGCTGCAGGATGTTGCCTTCGATGAACTGGCCGATGAAGAAGACCACCGCAACCGCGACGATCATCGTCCAGTCAGGCCAGAACTGAACGAAGGCGACGCCGACGGCCAGCACCAGCCCGGTCAATGAGCCGACATAGGGGATGAAGGAGATCAGCCCGGCGAACAGGCCGATGAGGATGGCGAAGTTCAGCCCGGTCAGCGTAAGGCCGGTGGCGTACATGGCGCCCAGCACCAGGCAGAGCGTACCCTGGCCGCGCACGAAGCCAGCAGTGGCGGTGTTGACGTCGCGCGCGATGGCGCGGACCGTGGCGACGTTGTCGCGCGGCACCCAGCTGTCGATGACCGCCACCATGCGGTCCCAGTCGAGCAGCATGTAGAAGGCCACGACCGGCGTCACCACGAACAGGCTGACCACCGAGACCAGCGCCACGCCCGAACTCCAGATCGAAGTGAAAACCGTCGTGAGCAGGCCGAAACCGGAGGTCAGCAGTGAGTTCAACCCATCGCGCAAGCCATTGGCGTTGACGCCGAATTTCTGTTCCAGCCACTTCGGATCAAAGGAGGTGATCAGGCTCTGCAGCCGGGTCAGGTACTCCGGCAGCTTGCCGGCGAAATCGGCCATCTGTGTCGCCAGCACCGGAATGAGGATGACCAAGGCCAGCACCAGCACGATCAGGAATGTGATGAGGATGACCACCGTCGCCATGAAGCGGCTGAGGCCGAGCCGCTGCAGACGGTCGGCGACCGGATCGAGGAAATAGGCAAGCACCATGCCGGCGACGAAGGGCAGCAGGATGTCGCTGAAGACATAAAGGAAGAGCGCCAGGATCGCGGCACCCGCCAGCCAGAAGAATATCTGGCGCCGGAACGTGGCCGACGCCTCGGCCTCTGCCGCCGTCTCGCCTTCCGGCACGACGACAACCATCTGGCCGTCGTCGGTCTTGCCCAGCGCCGCCTTGCGGGCGGCCGGCTTGCGGGCAGGCCTGCCGTCGATGGGCTTGTCAGCCTGATTTACCGCCTTCGCCATAGCCGCTCATATGCCTCAGCCAAGCCACGAGATAGGCCGCGGCCGAAGCCACGGTCAAGACCCCGGACAGCAATATGAGGCCTGGCCGCAGAGGGTCGAGGTGCACGGCAAAGGCGAGTTCGCCCAGCACAACCGCCGCCAGCACGATCTGGACGGCGGTATTCGCCTTCGAGACCAGGAACGGTTTGATCTCGACCGGATGGGCCATCGCCGTGGACAACAGGACCGCGCAGACGATCAAGGCGTCACGCGACACCATGGTGACGACCAGCCACAGCGGCAACTGCCCGATGATGCCCATGACGACGAACACCGAAACCAGCAGCAGCTTGTCGGCGATCGGATCGAGATAGGCGCCGAACCTGGACTGCTGGTTGAAGCGGCGGGCGATGAAGCCGTCGACGCCGTCGGAAATGCCGGCAACGACGAAGCCGGCAAAGGCCCAGTCCCAACGCGCCTGCAGCATGGCCAACACCACGGCAGGCACCAGGACAACGCGCAGCATGGTGATCAGGTTGGGGATGGTCAACGCATTGTCCCGCCGTATTATGCGTTGAGATAGATGAGGGAGATGGAGGGCCGAGGCAAGGGAGAGCCGGCTGGGCCAGCCGCAAGCACTGAGTGCGATGCCCCCGGCTATCCACGCTTTTGTCGGCCAAACGAAGCCCGGTTCGGCCGTTATCCTTGCGGACCGAAACCGTTCATGCGAAGAGCCCGCAAACGAGCAGGAACATTGCGATGAGCAAGCGCGAAACCGGCCAGCATAAAACGGGCCAGAACAAAACGGCCAAGCGCGGAAACGGGCTCACCTATGCGCAGGCGGGCGTCGATATCGATGCCGGCAACCTCATGGTCGAGAAGATCAAGCCGCTGGTGCGCGCGACGCGCAGGCCGGGCGCCGATGGCGAGATCGGCGGCTTCGGCGGCCTGTTCGATCTGAAAGCGGCCGGTTTCACCGATCCGGTGCTGGTAGCAGCCAATGACGGCGTCGGCACCAAGCTCAAGATCGCCATCGAGGCGGGAAAACACGACACGATCGGCATCGACCTTGTCGCCATGTGCGTCAACGACATCGTCGTGCAGGGCGCCGAACCGCTGTTCTTCCTCGACTATTTCGCCACCGGCAAACTCGATCCCGATCAGGGTGCCGCGATCGTCGGCGGCATCGCGCAGGGCTGCCGTCAGGCCGGCTGCGCGCTGATCGGCGGCGAGACGGCGGAAATGCCGGGCATGTATCACGGCAAGGACTATGACCTTGCTGGCTTTGCCGTGGGTGCGGCCGAACGCGGCCAGCTCCTGCCCACCGACGACATCGTCGAGGGCGACGTGCTGCTCGGGCTGGCCTCTTCTGGCCTGCATTCGAATGGTTTCTCGCTGGTGCGCCGCATCGTCGCCGCCAGCGGTCTGGCGTGGAACGATCCAGCACCGTTCAACGACGAGGCGACGCTTGCCGAGGCACTGCTCGAACCCACCCGCATCTACGTCAAGTCGATCCTCAAGGCGATCCGCAACACGCATGGCATCAAGGCGCTGGCGCACATCACCGGCGGCGGTTTTCCGGAAAACATTCCGCGCGTGCTGCCCAAGGACTTTTCCGCCGAACTTGACCTCAATGCCATCGACGTGCCGCCGGTGTTTTCCTGGCTGGCCAAGACAGGCGGCGTGGCGCCAGAGGAGATGATGCGAACTTTCAATTGCGGCATCGGCATGATTTTGGCTGTCGCTTCCGGTCAGGCGGCGCAGGTCGCGGCCGTGCTGCAGGAAGCCGGCGAGACGGTGACGCCGATCGGCCGCATCGTGCCGCGTCGCGACGCCGGCGCCATCTATCGGGGTTCGATCGGCCTATGAGCACGCAGAGAAAACGCACCGTTGTCCTGATTTCGGGGCGCGGCTCCAACATGACCGCGCTGATCGCGGCGGCCAGCGATCCGGCCTTCCCGGCCGAGATTGCCGGCGTCATTTCCGACAAGGCGGACGCCGCCGGCCTCGGCATCGCCAGGGCACGCGGCATCGCCACCCAGGTCGTTTCCCGCGCCGACCATGGCAGCAAGCAGGCGCATGACGCGGCGATCGACGCGGCACTTGCGGCCTTCAACGCCGACATCGTGGCGCTGGCCGGCTATATGCGCCTCCTGACCCCCGGCTTTGTCCAGAAATGGCAGGGCCGCATGATCAACATCCACCCTGCCCTGCTGCCGGCCTTCAAGGGGCTCGACACCCATGCGCGCGCGTTGGCCGCCGGCATCCGCATCCATGGCTGCACGGTGCATTTCGTCACGTCCGAGATGGATGATGGCCCGATCATCGCGCAAGCGGCCGTGCCGGTGATGGTCGGCGACAATGCGGATACGCTGGCCGCGCGCGTGCTCAAGGCAGAGCACCGGCTCTACCCGCTGGCGCTTGGACTGGTCGCCGAAGGCAAGGCACGCATGGAGGCCGGGCATACGGTTCTTGCCCACTTCGCCGACGATGCCGACAACGGCACCTCGGTGGTGATGGCGCCCGATCCGCTGCGCGAGGAAGCCGACCTCGAGCACCTGGCGCGGATCACGCCCTGAGCGAGAGCGCAGCGATGAAACAGCTGCTCCTGCTGCGTCATGCCAAATCGAGTTGGGACGACCCTGACCTCGACGATTTCGACCGACCGCTGGCGGAACGTGGGTTGAAGGCGGCCCGGCTGATCGGCCGCGAGCTTGGAGCGCGCAACTGGCTGCCGGATCAGGCGCTGGTGTCGCCGGCGCTGCGCACCCGCGATACCTGGCGGCTGGTGGCGGCGGAACTGCCAGTGCATCCCCGGGTCGCGTTTGCCGAGGCGCTCTACGATGCCGCAGCGGCGGATATTCTGGGTCAGCTACGCAAAGCGGACCCTTCGACCAGCTGCCTGCTGGTTCTCGGCCACAATCCGGGCCTTGAGGAGCTGGCAAAACAGCTTGCCGGACCGGGATCGGAGGCGAAGGCGCGCAAGAGGCTCGAGGAAAAGTTTCCGACAGCAGCCCTCGCGCGCTTCGTCCTTGAAGACGATTGGTCCGGGGTGTCGGCCGCCAGGCTGACACATTGCCTGCGGCCGAAGGATCTGAGCTAGAAGTCTAATGTCCGCGGGTGCGGCAGATCAGACCCGCCGCAGCCGCGACATCAGTTACCCCAGATGCCCTGGCCAGGCTCGGGCCAGTCGGTGGCTGGCTTCATCTTGGTGTCGGCGGTCTTGTGTTTGATCATATCCGTGTCGTTGACGGCGCCCGTGGCGGCGTGATCCACGCCGGCGACCGGGGCGACCGGCTGGTTGGCATTGTAGGAGCCATAGTGGTCGCTGCCGGCGAATGCACCCCCGGCTGCGACAAGGATAGCGGCGGTAGCGAGAGCAAGTCTGTTCATTTCAATCTCCTGTTCATCCGTTGGGCGGCGTCTTGGGAGGACGGTTCCGCTGAGGAGAAGACCAGAAGCAGCCTGGTTTTATTCCTGGACGTGAGATGTTTCTGCCGACTGGTAAGATCGGCGGCCTTCGGTCTGAACCTCAAAACAAGAGCGGCGGGCCAGGCCCACCGCTCTTTGTCGTCAAGCCAGGCGAGGCCGGCGTGGATCAGTTGCCCCAGTTGCCCTGGCCGGGATCAGGCTGATTGGAATCGGGCGTCAGCTTGAAACCGCGGTGTTCGACCGGCTTGCGGATCGAAGCCGTATAGCTGTGGTCGATTTTACCCGCGGGCGCGGTGACCGCCGGCTGATTGACATTGTCAGAGCCATAATTGTCGCTGCCGGCGAAGGCGCCGCCCGTGGCAACGAGAATGGCGGCGGCGGTAAGTGCGATCCTGTTCATTTCTTTACTCCGATAGGTCTGGTCTGTCCGTCAAGTGGCGTGCCTTTGGGAGGAATTTCGCGTCGCTCGGACCAGCTGAAAGTGGGTTTTTCGTTCGTCGGCTTCCAATCACGAAGATGTTCCTTCACGGCCCGATTTCGGACATCGAGGCTGGGGCACGGATTCGGCAGAAGTGTTTTTTATCAACGCTATCAGTCTCTTGTTGCGCAACTCACGGAGTATCACGCTTTGTTTCGCCGAGGGGGCGTTCGCCGGGCGTTCACGGAGCGTCAACATTAATTGAACCGATTGGTTCGATCCGTGATCGGCGCGCTGGCCGGCACTTGTTCGACGGCTATCCGGCACGACTGAACCCGACTGGCTCGCCTGATTCCATTTGTCACAAAACAAGAGCGGCGGGCCAGGCCCACCGCTCTTTGTAGTCACGCGATGCTAGAAGGGATTAGCGGCCCCAGATGCCCTGGCCCGACTGAGCCGGAACGTTGGCATTGGCATCGGCCTGCGCCTTGTCCGCCTTCAGGATCGAACCGGTGTGGAAGGTGTCGACGTTGGAGGTCGACTGGCTGGCAACCGGCTGGTTGGCGTTGTCGGAACCGTAGTTGTCGCTGCCGGCAAAAGCGGTGCCAGTGGCAACGAGGATGGCAGCGGCGGTGAGTGCGATCTTGGTCATTTCAAGTACTCCTGAATTCAAAGTTGGATGGATTGGCAGTCGCGATTAGCGGCCGAAGAGGTTGCGGTCAGCGCCCTGCGGAGCCTGGACCGACGCGGCCGTCGACTTCGAGGTCGAAGCAGTGACCGAATGGTCGACGTTGGCGGCAGGCTGGTTGGCGTTGGCCGAGCCATAATTGTCGCTGCCGGCAAAAGCAGTGCCCGTGGCAACGAGGATGGCGGCGGCGGTAAGAGCGATCTTGGTCATTTTATTTACTCCAGAATTTCTTTGTTCTGTCCGTCTAGTGGCGTGCCCTTGGGAGGATTTCGCGTCGCTCGGACCACCTCCAGATGGGGAAGGCCTTTTGGAATTACCAGTCGCGTCGGCTTTGCAGTATTTCACCATATTATGGACAATGCATATTGCATTGCAGCATTTTTAGCCTGAATTCTCAAACGTTTTCAGTGGATTAGCGTTTCTCCCGCAGACGCAAACCCCGACCGATTCGCGCCTATTGTTCACTGTTTGCGATACAATCCGTCAACCAGAACCGAACCGTTCGGTTCGATTTATGTTTCAAACGAGGCATCTAGCCCGCGAAAACCCATCGCCGGCCGCAGCCAAGCCGCATTTGCCTTGCGTTGCGATCGATACTATCGATCATCCGGGTTCCGATTGCCGAATGGGATCGTCGATCGAGCCTTGGTGGCCGTTGAGACCGAAGTGGATGCTGGAACGGCAATAGACATGCGATTGCTGCTTGTGGAGGACAATCGCGAACTGGCGGACTGGCTAGGCAAGACCTTGCGCCAGGCGAATTATGTCGTCGACATCGTCCATGACGGCGAGGATGTCGAGCACGCGCTTGCCGCCGGCGACCACGCGCTTGTCATTCTCGACCTTGCGTTGCCCCGCATGGGCGGACTGGAAGTGCTGCGCATGCTGCGAGCCCGCGGCAACCGGGTGCCGGTGATCGTACTGACTGCCAATGCCAGCCTCGATGGCCGGGTCAAAGGCCTCAACGAAGGCGCCGACGACTATCTGGCGAAGCCCTTCCAGGTAGAGGAGCTCGAAGCGCGCATCCGCGTGCAACTGCGCCGCGCCAATGACCGGACGGCACCGGTCGTTGCCTGCGGCGACCTCATCTTCGACACCAACACCAGGCTGTTTTCGCTCGGCGGTGAAACACTGGCCCTGACACCACGCGAACATGCCGTGCTTGAACAATTGATGATCAAGGCGGGACGTACGGTAAGCAAGGCCGCCCTGTCGGCAGCGATCTACGATTTCGAGACCGACGCCGATCCAAGCGCCATCGAGATCTATGTGCACCGTGTGCGCAAGAAGCTCGAGGGGTCGCGGGTCCAGATCACCACTTTGCGTGGCCTCGGCTATCTCTTGCGCCATGAGGACCTGGCGCCATGATGATTTGGCGCTATGAAGACTAACAGCCTGCGCCTGCAATTGCTGGCCTGGGTCGTGCTCCCCCTGGCCGGGCTTGCGACCATCAATCTGTGGACCAGCCAGCGCAACGCTCTGGCGACCGCCGATCTGGTCACCGACCGCATGCTGGTCGGCTCGGCCCGTGCCATCGCCGAGCAGGTCGCCATGGCCGATGGCGTACTCGATGCCACCATCCCGCCGGCGGCGATCGAGATGTTCGATACCGGCGATCGCGACAGCGTCTACTATCGCGTCGAGACCGCCGGAGGACGGTTGCTGACCGGTTACCCCGATTTGCCGCAAGCGCCGCGGCATGCGAGCGTCGAGGCGAGCTATCGCGACCATATGTTGCGGCTCTTGACGCTCAGCCACGCGGTGATCGGCGCCGGCGGCGATTCCCCCATAACGGTCACCGTGGGCATAACGCTCTCCGGGCATGATGCGATGGTGAAGCGGCTGTGGTTCAGCGCCTTCGTCCAGCAACTGGCGCTGGTGGCGATCGCCGGCGTGTTCGTGCTGCTTGGCCTGCGCCGCGGCCTGGCACCATTGATGAGCCTGCGCGACGCGGTGCGTTCGCCAAGCCGAAGCGACCTCGATCCGGTTGACGTGCCGGGCGCGCAGAGCGAAATCCGGCCTCTGATAGAGGCGCTCAACGCCTACATGGAACGGGTGCGCGCGCAGATGGGAGCGCAGCGCCGTTTCATCGCCAATGCCGCACATCAATTGCGCACGCCGCTGGCGCTGCTATCGACGCAGGCAAGCTATGCGCTACGCGAAACCGCCACCGATGCGCGCCAGGAAGCGCTGGTGGCGCTGCAGGCCAGCTCCGGCAAGCTGGCGCGGCTGGCCGAACAATTGCTCACCCTGTCGCGTGCCGAGCCTGGCAGCCGGCGGCCACGCGCCGATCGCATCGACCTGACAGAAGCCGCCCGCCATGTACTGGAAACGCAGGCGCCCGCGGCGATCGCCCGCAAGATCGATCTCGGGCTGGAGGAAACAGGGCCGGTTGCAGTCATTGGCGACGGCACCATGCTGCGCGAGATGATCGTCAATCTTGTCGACAACGCGCTGCGTTACTCGACGGCAGGCGCCAGCGTGACGGTGAAGCTGGCCGCCATCGATAGCGAAGCCGTGTTGACGGTAGCCGATGACGGACCCGGCATCCCGGCCGAAGAGCGGGATCACGTGTTCGAGCGCTTTTATCGCATCGCCGGTTCGACCGAGGAAGGCAGCGGCCTGGGCCTCGCCATCGTGCGCGAGGTTGTCGAGAATGCCGGCGGCCGCGTCACCCTCGGGGATGGCGCGGCCGGCGGTCTGGTGGTCGAGGTCAGGTTGCCCCTGGCCTGAACCGACCCGCACCAAGCGCGGGCTCGTACTGTCCTCGGAACAAAATCAGGTGCCCTGCTCGTTGAACGGCGCCGGCCGCCACTTGACGACATAGTTCTCGAAGCGGGTGATGATGAATTCCACCACCAGCGCCATAACCGCCAGGATGATCATGGCGGCGAAGACGCCATTGGCGTTGAAGGCGCCCTGCGCGGTCGAGATCAGCAGGCCCATGCCTTGCTTGGCGCCGAGGAATTCGCCGACCACGGCGCCGACCAAGGCAAAGCCGAAGCTGACATGCAGGCTGGCCAGGATCCAGCTCATCGCCGACGGGATAATGACGGTGCGGGTGATCTGGAACGGCGAGGCACCGAGGATCTGGGCGTTGGCGATCATCGCCCTGTCGGCCTCGCGAACCCCCTGGAAGGCGTTGGCGAAAACGACGAAGAACACCATCACCACGGCGAGCGCCACTTTCGAGGCCATGCCGAGGCCGAGCGCGATGATGAAGACTGAGCCGAGCACGACGCGCGGCACGGAATTGGCGATCTTGATGTAGATCGAAAAGACATCGGCCAGCAGCCGGTTGCGGCCGAGAATGATGCCGGCGGCGATGCCGCCCAGTGCGCCGATGGCGAAGCCGAGGAAGGTTTCCTCCAGCGTCACATAGATCTGCAGCCAGAGCGGTCCCTGCGAGGTGCCCTCGGTGATCCAGGACCAGATCTGTTCCCAGATGCCCGAGGGGCTGGCGAAGAAGAACGGGTCGATGATGTTATAGTCGGCGCCGAGTTCCCACAGGCCAAGGAACGCAACGAGGATAGCCAGGCGCAGGCCGATGACCAAAGCATGGCGGCGGCGCAGCCGGGCCCTCGCCCGGGCCTCGGCAACGGCAATGGAGGCATCGCGGACGGCGGCATGGGAAGCGGTGGGAGAGATAGCGGTCATGTTGGTGTCTCCTCTCAATGCCCGCTCTGCAAGGTGCGGCTCTGGCCGAGCTGCACTTCTTCGCGCAGGTCGTTCCAGATCACCTTGGCGATCTCGACGAATTTCGGGTCGTAACGGATGTCGGCCATGACACGCGGACGCGGCAGGTCGATGCGGTAGACACTCTTGACCGTTCCCGGCCCGGCGGTGAGCACATAGACCTTGTCGGCCAGCGCCACCGCCTCCTCCAGATCGTGGGTGACGAAGACGACGGAGGATTTCTGTTCCGACCACAGGCCGAGCAATTCGTCCTGCATGGCCGTGCGCGTCTGCATGTCGAGCGCACTGAACGGCTCGTCCATAAGCAGAATCTTCGGCTGGTTGATGAAGGTCTGGGCAAGGGCGACGCGCTTGCGCATGCCGCCCGAAAGCTGGTGCGGATAATGTTTTTCGAAGCGGCCGAGGCCGACGCGGGCGATCCAGTCGCGGGCCCGATCATAGGCCTGCGCCTTGGGGATCCCGCGATAAAGCGGACCGGCGGCGACATTGTCGATGACGCTTCGCCAGGGAAAAAGCGCATCGGCCTGGAAGACGAAACCGATGTCGCGGCTGATATCGGTGACCGGTTTGCCCATGACGCGGACATGACCTGTGGTCGGCCGCAGCAGGCCGGTGACGAGGTTGAGCGTCGTCGACTTGCCGCAGCCGGTCGGCCCGACGACGCAGGCGAATTCGCCACGCGCCACCGTCATGGTGAAGTCGCGGATCGCCGTCATCATATGGCCGTCGGGCGTGACGAAGCGTAGCGTCACATCATCGATGGCGATCGCGGCATCGGCCGGCGGCGCGGCCTGAGACAACTTCTCAGCCGCCATCGTTTGCACTTGCATGGCATACTCCTGTGGCGATGATGCGAGAATGCCTGCGGCCAAAACTTGTGGTCGCCATCTCTCGACATCGGTAGGCGCGCCGCTGCCAAATCGATTCAGGCCAGCGGCGCAACTTGTTGTTCCTCAAGGGCGAACCGGGTAACCCGCCTCGCCTGCCTGCCTACTTGGCGGCGTCGACGAATTCCGTCGTGAAGGTTTTCGACAGGTCGATCTGCTTGCCCTGCAGGCTCTTGGAGAAGGTCGACAGAACTTTCAGCACCGTCTCGGGGCCATCGGCCGGCATGCGTCCGTCGGGCGTGAACATCGCCTTGCCGCCGGCGAGCCCCTGGATATAGAGATCCTTGTTGCCGGCGTAATAGTCCTTCGGCATCTTGTCGGCGATCTCCTCGGCCGAATGGCCGGCGATGAACTTCATCGTCTTGACGAAGGCATTGGCGAGCTTCTGTGCTTCGTCCTTGTGGCCTTCGACCCAGGAAGACTGGACGTAGAAGGATGCCGCAGGATAGTCGCCGCCCAGCGCTTCCTTGGTCTTTTCGGGCGTGCGCATGTCGACCAGGACACTGGCCTCGCCGGTCTTGAGCAATTTCGCGATGGTCGGCTCCGTGGTCATGCCGGCCTGAATTTGGTCCTGCTTGACTGCGGCGATGAAGGTGTTGCCGGCGCCTACCGGCAGCAGCGTGTAATCACCCGGCTTCAGGCCGCTGCGGACGGCAAGATATTGGGTCAGGAAATCGGTCGACGACCCAAGCCCGGTGACGCCCAGCGTGGCGCCCTTGAAGTCGGCCGGCGACTTGATCTCCGGGTGCTTGGCGGAGACCAGTTCGACCTCGCCAGGGGCCTGGCTGAACTGGACGATCGACTCGATGTATTTGCCCTTTGACTGTAGGTCGACAGTGTGGTCATAAAAGCCGACAACACCCTGCACGGCGCCGGCCAGCAATTCATTCTCGGCCTCGACGCCGGCTCGCGAGTTGATCAGTTCGACGTCGAGCCCCTCATCCTTGAAGTAGCCGAGCTGCTGGGTGAGCACGGCCGGCAGGTAAATCTGCTTTTCCATGCCGCCGACAATGATGGTGATCTTGTCCGCGGCGGACGCCGCGGTCGCGCCCGTGCCGACAATGGCGAGCGTCAGCGCCGCCGAACGCAAGATGCACTTCGAGATCAAACCGGTCATGTAACTTCCTCCACCTGGGCGGCGCGCCATCCAGGCTGCGCCGCATTCCTCCTGCCGGCCACTCCCGCACCGGTCACGCGGCGAACGCCGCAATGAATCAATTGCATGCCCAAGCTTTCAGCTGGCTTTCAGCCACTTTAGCAACCGGGGAATGAAAACAGCCAGGATTTGCTGGTTACGATGCGCCAAAACCCAATACGTCGCGCATGTCGTATTCGCCGGGAGCGCGGCCCGCCACCCACAATGCCGCGGCGATGGCGCCGCGTGCAAACATGATGCGGTCACCAGCCGAATGCGCCAAGGTGACGGTCTCGCCTTCCGTGCAGAAGCTGACGCTGTGCTCACCAATGATGGCGCCACCCCGCGCCACCGCGAAGCCTATCTCGCCCGCCGGCCGCGCGCCGGTGACGCCATCGCGGACGCGCCTCGCAACCGTCTCCAGCCCGATTTCGCGTCCGCCGGCAACAGCCTGCCCCAGCATCAGCGCCGTGCCCGAAGGCGCGTCGATCTTGTGGCGATGATGCGCCTCGAAAATCTCCGCATCCCAGTCATCGGGGTCGAGCGCCCGCGCCGCCTGTTCGACCAATCCGACCAGCATGTTGAGCCCGAGCGAGAAGCTGCCGGAGCGCACGATGGCAATGGTTTTCGCGGCATCGGCGATGGTGGCCATCTCGGCGGCCTCGAAACCCGTCGAGCCAATCACCAGGGCTGGCCCGCCCCTTCCGGCACACAATCTGGCCAGTTCCACGGAGGCGGCCGGCGTGGTGAAGTCGACGACCACGTCGGCCATGGCAATTGCCTCGTCGCGGCTCACCAGCCCATTGCCGACACTGCCCGGACGGTGAAAGCAGCCGGCGAGCGCAAGACGCGCATCGGCCCGTACCGCATCCACCATCCGGCGACCCATGCGGCCGAGAGCGCCTGATATGGCGATCCTGATCGGCGGCTGCGGCATCGGCTTCCTGCTATTTCCACATGCCGCGCATGCGCGCGCCGATGTCGACGCGCACCTCCGGCCGGGGCGCCCTGCCCTGCGCCGCTTGCGCGGCCGGCCACGAAAGCTGCTGGAACGCGGCGAGGATGGAGGCCGGAATGAAACGGGTGCGCGAGGCGTAGACATGGCGGTCGCCGCGTGCCGCCTGGCCATGCGGAAAGAAGCGCTGGGGCATGACGAGGTTGAGATTGTCCTTGGCCCGTGTCATCGCCACGTAGAGCAACCGTCGCTCCTCCTCGATATCTTCCTTGGTGCCGACACCGAGATCGGCCGGAATGCAGCCATCGACCGTGTTCAGCACGAAGACGTTCTTCCACTCCTGGCCCTTGGCCGAATGGATGGTCGACAGGATCAAATAATCCTCGTCGCGGTGCGGCGGGCCGGCCTGGTCGCTGGTTGCGTCCGGCGGATCGAGCGTCAGCTCGGTCAGGAAGCGTTCGCGCGAAGCATAGCCCGAGCCGATTTGCTCGAGTTGCAGCAGGTCGGCGCGGCGCGTGATCGCATCCTCGTGGATGCGCTCCAGATGCGGTTCGTACCACAGCCTGACCTGTTCGAGATCGGCCGGCCATTTGGCGCCGGCGCGCAAGCCGGAATAGAGCGAGACGAAGCCGGGCCAGTCGTCGGCGGCGCGCTGTGGCGGACGCCAGCCGGCCAGGCCCATTGCCTCGTCCAGTGCCGACGTCATGGTCTCGACGATCTGCGCGGCGGCGGAAGGGCCGATGCCGGGAAGAAGCTGCAGCACGCGAAAACCGGCGACACGATCGCGCGGATTTTCGGCAAAGCGCAGTACCGCCAGCACGTCTTTGACATGCGCGGCATCGAGGAATTTCAGGCCACCGAACTTGACGAAAGGGATGTTGCGCCGCGTCAGCTCGATCTCCAGCGGCCCGCTGTGATGCGAGGCGCGAAACAGCACCGCCTGCGACTTCAGCGCGGTACCGGCCTCGCGCTCGGCAAGGATGGTGTCGCAGACGAAGTTCGCTTGTTCGACCTCGTCGCGCACGGTCACAAGTCTCGGTTTGTCGGCGGATTTGCGTTCCGACCACAGGTTCTTGGTGAAGCGCTCCGAGGCTTCGCCGATGACAGCGTTGGCGGCCGCCAGAATGGTCTCGGTCGAGCGATAATTGCGCTCCAGCATCACCACATCGGCGATCCGCGCGAACTGTCTAGGGAAGTCGAGGATGTTGCGCACTTCGGCGGCCCGGAACGAATAGATCGACTGCGCGTCGTCACCGACGACCGTCAGCCCGGCGCCGTCGGGCTTGAGTGCCATCAGGATCGAGGCCTGCAGCCGGTTGGTGTCCTGGTATTCGTCGACCAGCACATGGTCGAACCGTCCGCCCAGATGCGTGGCGATTTCAGGCTCGGCGGTCATCTGCGCCCAGTAGAGCAGCAAATCGTCGTAATCGAGCACATTCTGCGCCTGCTTGGCCTCCACGTAACCGGCAAACAATTGCTTGAGCTGCTCGGCCCAGCCGGCGCACCAGGGGAAGGCGGACCCCAGGACCTCACCCAGCGGCGCCTGCGCGTTGACGGCGCGCGAATAGATGGCAAGGCAGGTGCCTTTGGTCGGAAAGCGCGCTTCCGTCCTGGAGAAACCGAGTTCGTGGCGCACGAGATTCATCAGATCGGCGGAATCCTCGCGATCATGGATGGTGAAGGCCGGATCGAGGCCGATCTCCAGCGCATAGTCCCGCAGCAGCCGCGCGCCGATGCCATGAAAAGTGCCGGCCCAGGTCAGTGCGTCCGTGATCACCGCGGCGTCGCGGCCGAGCACTTCGCCGGCGATGCGCTCGACACGTCTCGCCATTTCGGATGCGGCGCGCCGCGAAAACGTCATCAGCAGGATGCGGCGCGGGTCGGCTCCCTTGACGATCAAGTGGGCGACGCGGTGCGCCAGCGTGTTGGTCTTGCCGGAGCCGGCGCCGGCGATAACCAGCAGCGGGCCTGCAATCTTGCCGTCGCCATGTTCGACGGCCTGGCGTTGGGCGTCGTTCAGCCGGGCGAGATAGGCCGGCTGGCCGGTCTGTTCCAAAAACGTCGAATCATGGGCGGCGAGGTTCATCGCCCATCAAGCATCGTTTCCGCTTTGTTCGCAACAGAGAAGCAGCTCCGCCAATACAGCGGGAGCAATCAGCGTTTCGGGTCAACGCCCATCGACGCCGACTGCCGGCGTAGCGCCTCGCGGTCGTTTGCGGGCGCTGGCAGCAAGAGCGGATCGACACTGTCGGGAACCTCGTCGATCATCTTGCGGGCGAGACGGTAAGTGACAAAGGCCAGCGTGCCAACCAGAAGCAAACGGATCATGCGGCGGTCCTCCTTCGCTGGGTCAACCTGAGGCAGGGGATTTTGTTCCCTCGGCGCAATCGTGCAACCAAACCGACACCGCCTCGTTCTGCGGGTGGAGGAAGTAGCCATGAAAAAGCTGGGACTGATCCTCGCGCTGGTGACTTTGGCTTTCTCGGCCTGCGACAACAAATTGCCGCCGACCAAGGCGACTGGGGCCGATCAAGATCTCGCCATTCCTGTCGTGAACAATGGCATTGCCAGCCAGTGAATGGAGCATTGCGCAAAAACGATTGCGGGATCTTCACCGCATTGCCGCGATGCATTCCTCGAGACGCTCGAGGCGGAACTTGGCATTGCGCAGCTCGTGGCCTGCGTCCTGGCGCAGCTGTCGTGTCTGCGCCGAGGCGGCGGTCAAGTCTCGTTCGAGTTGAGCGATGCGGGCGCGCACCCGCCGCGCTTCGTCCTGACGCACCGCCTTTATCCAGCTCCGCCCGCGCATCTATGAACCCGCAGCCATCCAAAAGCGTGCCACAGCCATGACAGTAAAACCCTAACTTCCGCCGAGCGCGAGCGTTCTAACTTTAACGAAATCTAATTTACCATGCAGGAGAGAAGGCCGGCGCCGCTTGGGAGGTAATCTGATAGCGCCGGCCAGGCGGATATCAGGTCCGCCGCGTGAGCGAGGCTAGCTGAGTCTTGCCGTAGCGTCATGCCAGATCAAGGATTTCGGCCTTTCCCCGGCGTTTTCCCCCGCTAAATGCCGCGAAAATCCCCCGGGGGTTCAAGTCCCAAGCCGCTGCCTGGCGATGGCGGCATGGAAACTGGCGCCGAACAACAGCCCGTCATCGTTAAAGTCGTAACTGGAATTGTGAAGCGGCGCCGAGGCCTCGCCGTTGCCGAGGAAGACGAAGCAGCCCGGCACGTGGTCGAGGAAGCGGGCGAAATCCTCCGACGCCGTCATCGGCTCGCGGGCAACCGCGATATTGCCCGGTTCGAAAACAGCCTCGGCGGCGGCAAAGGCCGCGTCGACCAGTTCGGCGTCGTTGCGCAAAGGCACGAATTCCCTGGTGTAATTGACCTCGGCGGCAACATTGTAGGCGGTAGCGATGCCTTCGGCGATGATGCGCATCTGGCATTCGATCTCGGCGCTGACCTCGGGGCGGAAGCTGCGCGCGTCGCCAAGGATGCGGGCGATGCCCGGCAGTGCGTTGCGGGTGCCATCGGTGATCAGTTCGGTCACCGAAACCACGGAGATGTCGGCCGGGCTCAGCCGGCGCGAGACGATGGTCTGCAGGTTGGTAACCAGCGCACAGGCGGCGACCAGCGTTTCCTGACCCGAATGCGGCCGCGCAGCGTGACCGCCCAATCCCCTGAGCACGATCTCGAAGACGTCTTCGGCCGACATAACCGGGCCGGCGCGGGTCTCGAAATGTCCGACCGGCAAGCCCGGCATGTTGTGCAGGCCAAAGATCTCGTCGAAGGGAAAGCGCTGCATCAGGCCATCGTCGAGCATCGCCAACGCGCCTTTTCCCCATTCCTCCGCCGGCTGGAAGATGAAGCGCACGGTGCCGTCGAAACCGCCCTCCCCGGCCATGAGCTTGGCCGCACCGAGCAGCATCGCCGTGTGGCCGTCATGGCCGCAGGCATGCATGATTCCGGGATTGCCGGAGCGGTATGGCGCGGTTGATTGCTCTGATATGCGCAGAGCATCCATGTCGGCCCGCAGCGCGATCGCGCGGTTGCCGCTGCCGCGCTTCAAAGTCCCGACGACGCCGGTGCCGCCGACACCCTCGGCGACATCGTCCAGTCCGAATTCGCGCAGCTTGGCGGCGACGAAGGCCGCGGTGCGCTCCTCCTCGAAGCCGAATTCAGGGTGCGCGTGCAGATCATGCCGCCATTCGGTCATCTCCAGCTTCAGCACATCACGATCGATTTCAGCCA
The DNA here is from genome assembly GCF_020164995.1 of Mesorhizobium sp. CO1-1-11. Classification (NCBI taxonomy): domain Bacteria; kingdom Pseudomonadati; phylum Pseudomonadota; class Alphaproteobacteria; order Hyphomicrobiales; family Phyllobacteriaceae; genus Mesorhizobium; species Mesorhizobium sp. CO1-1-11. The sequence continues at coordinate 240,316 of NZ_JAIUHE010000008.1, read as the reverse complement.
TCGCCTGATACCTCCTGATCCGCAAGCTGGGCAACGATATCAAGCAGGATGTTGGCGCCGGCGACAAGCTCGGCATCGGCGGTATGTTCGCGCGGATTGTGGCTGATGCCACCGGCGCTCGGCACGAAAATCATCGCCGCGGGCGCGAGGCGCGCCATCATCTGCGCATCGTGGCCGGCGCCTGAGGTCATGCGCTTGGATGCATACCCGCGCTTCTTCGCGGCAGCTTCGATCAATTCGACAATGCTGATATCGAAGATCACCGGCTCGAAGCGGGCCAGCCGCTCGACCGAGATCGTGACGCCATCATCGGCCGCGAGGTCCTCAAGAAACGCGGCGAGTGCGGCTTCCTCGGCTTGCAGGCGATGCTCGAAAGGGTCGCGCAGGTCGACGGTGAAGACGGCGCGCGAGGGAATGACATTGATGGCGTCTGGCTCGAAACGCATCGTGCCGACCGTTGCAACGGTCGGCGTGTTCGAAGCTTTGGCGCGGTCGTGCAGGAACGTGACGACACGCGCGGCCGCATGCCCGGCGTCATTGCGCATCGACATCGGCGTGGTGCCGGCGTGGTTGGCGACGCCGTCTATGGTGATGCGCTGCCAGGAGATGCCTTGCAGGTTTTCCACAGCACCGATCGGCACGCCTTCGCGTTCCAGAACCGGGCCCTGCTCGATATGCAATTCGAGATAGACGTGCGGCTTGAGGAAGCCCGGCTCCTCGTCGCCGGCATAGCCGATGCGGGCCAGTTCCTCTCCCAGCACGCTGCCGTCGGTGCCGACGGCCGCCAGCGCCTCGTCGATCCCGACGCCGCCGGCATGGACCAGTGAACCCATCATGTCGGGGGAATAGCGAACCCCTTCCTCGTTGGTGAAGGCGGCGACCGCGAGCGGGCGCGACGGGACAAGAGCCGACGCCTTCAGCGTCTCGATTACCTCCAGCCCGGCGAGCACGCCGTAGCAGCCGTCATAAATGCCGGCATCGATGACGGTGTCGATATGCGAGCCGACTAGGATCGGCGCATGGCCGGCATTCTCCGGCACCTGCCAGACGCCGAAGATATTTCCCATGCGATCGATGGCGATTTCGAGACCGGCCTGGCGCAGCCAGCCGACGAAGCGGTCGCGACCCAGCCTGTCGGCGTCGGAGGCGGCCAGCCGCACCAATCTGCCCTCGCCATCACGACCGATGCCGCCGAGCTCGCGGATGCGGCCAAGCAGCCTTTGTGCGTCGATTGAGGTCATTGCATCGATCAAGGTCATGGCGTCGCTCCAGAAAGCACCTTGCCGGCAAGCACATCTGCCGGACTCGTGCCGACGAGTTCGGCATAGCGGCGGGGATCTGTCGCGCCTTCGGTGTTGACGACCAGCACGCGCGAACTGGCGTCGAGGCCAAGCTCGGCCTTGTGATCGGTCATCGCCCGGATCAGCCCGGCAAGGCCGACCCCGCCGCTTTCACCGGCGACGATGGCCGGATCGTTGCCGGCCGGGCGGGCCAGCCGCCGCATCACGGCGATGGCTTCGTCCTCGTCGACGGTCATGAAGGCATCGGCGACGCGTGCCAGCACGCGCCAGGCGACCGGCGAGGCCTCGTAGCATTCGAGCATCGCCATGACTGTCGCCTCGCCATGCGCGATCTTGACCGGATGCCCGGCCTTGGCGGCGCCGAAAACGCAGGCGGCACGGGCGGGTTCCACCACCGTGAAAACCGGCCTGGCTTCGCCAAGCACGATGGCGAGATGGCCGGCGACCGCCGCCGCGATGCCGCCGACGCCGGCCTGCACGAAGACATGGGTCGGCGGTTCGGATATCTGACCCAGCGCCTCGCGCACGATCGCGGTGTAGCCCTGCATGACGAGGCCCGGAATGCGTTCGTAGCCCGGCCATGAGGTATCGGAAACCACCGTCCAGCCCTTCTCCGCAGCGACGCGCGCCGCCTGCCTGACCGAATCGTCGTAATTGCCGTCGACGCGGATCATCTCCGCCCCATAGCGGGCGATGGCCGCGACGCGCCCGTCACTGACGCCGGCATGGACAAAGATCGCTGCCTTTGCGCCGACAAGCTGGGCGCCTTGCGCGACGGAGCGGCCATGATTGCCGTCGGTAGCACAAGCAACCGTCATGGTCGCCGCGACCGACCGGACTTCGGGCCGATCGAGATCGCCGACATCGACGGAGCGGCCGAGCCGCTTGCTTGCCTCCTCCAGGACCAGGCGGAAGACCGCATAGGCGCCGCCCAGCGCCTTGAAGCTGCCTAGGCCGAGGCGAAAGCCCTCATCCTTGACATGCAAGGTGCCGAGACCGAGTTCGCCAGCCAACGCCGGCAGGGCGTGCAGCGGCGTCGCCAAGTGATTGTCACGGCGGGCAAGGAAACGCTCGACAGTGTCGGCCCCGGCGATGCCGAGGGTTTCGGCGTCGGCCTCGTCCAGCGGCTGGCGGTGCAAGGCATGGCGATTGGGCAGGAACATTGGCGGTCTCTCCTTGGCGTCCAAGAGAAGATATATTGCAAACCCTGCGCAAAAAGCGCCGTAATTTGGCTCTCGAAATGCAAGTTTGTTTCGTCAGGATAGCAATGTCTCAGTCGCCAGCCTCACTCGACAGCTTCGATCTCGCCATCCTTGCCATCCTGCAGCGGGACAACACGACGCCGCAACGGCTGATCGGCGAGGCGGTGAACCTGTCGGCGCCAGCCGTGCAGCGCCGCATCAAGCGCATGGAGCAGACCGGCGTCATTACCGGCAATGTCGCCATTGTCGAGCCGGCGGCCGTCGGCCAGCCGATCACTATCTTCGTCGAGGTGGAGCTCGAGAGCGAACGCACCGAACTGATCGACGAGGCCAAGCGGCAATTCTCGGCGGAGCCGCAAGTACAGCAATGCTATTATGTCACCGGCGAGGCCGACTTCATCCTCGTCATCGCCGTGGCCGACATGGGCGCCTACGAGGCGCTGACGCGAAAACTGTTCTTCGGCAGCAACAATGTGCGGAAGTTCCGCACCTTCGTCGCCATGGACCGCGTCAAGGTCGGGTTGACGGTGCCCCTGCCTGGATGAGCCGGTGCACCCTTGCCACGTTTCTGACATTCTGGATCGCCAATTGGAGGGGGAGGCGCGCATGGACGAAACCACGAAAGTCGCGATCATCGGTGCCGGGCCGGCGGGCCTGGCGGTTGCCGCATGTCTTCGCCAGGCCGGGCAGGATTTCGTCATGCTTGAGAAGGAGCAGCAGGCCGCGCCAGCCTGGCGGCGTCACTATGACCGTGTGCATCTGCATACGACCAAGCGTTACTCCTCGCTGCCCTTCGTTCCCTTCCCAAGGGATTATCCGCGCTATGTGCCGCGCCACCTCGTGGTCGAGTATCTCGACGCCTATGCAAAAGGCTTCGCCCTGGAGCCCCGCTTCGGCGAAACGGTGCGAGCGGTCGCCAGGGATGGCCGCGGTTGGCGGGTGGAATCGACCTCCGGCGCCTTACGCGCTTCGCATGTGGTGATCGCGTCCGGCTACAATGCCGAACCCTTGCTGCCCAGATTTGCCGGCATCGAGGCCTTCAAGGGCAAGACGCTGCACAGCGCCGACTATCGCAACGCCGCGCCTTTTGCCGGCCAATCGGTGCTGGTCGTCGGCGGGGGCAATACCGGCGCGGAGATTGCGCTCGACCTGGTGGAAGGCGGCGCCCGACCGACGATCTCGGTGCGCGGGGGCGTTCACATCGTCCCGCGCGAACTGTTCGGCGTGCCGATCCAGATGGTCGGCATGGCGACGCGGCTCGGGCCGCAGCGCATCAACGACGCGCTGTTCCCCGTCATCCTCGATCTGGTGCTGGGGAGGCTGGAGAAGTTTGGGCTCAGACGGCCGAAGCAGGGATTGCTGCAGCAGATCGCCCTTGCGTCGCGCATTCCGGTGATCGATGTCGGCACCATCGGCAAGATCCGGGAAGGTGCTATCAAGGTGGCGCCCGACATCGCCGAAATCTCGGAACGCGGTGCCCGTTTTGCGGACGGCAAGCACGGCGAATTCGACGCCATCCTCTTCGCCACCGGCTACCGGCCAGGCTATGCCAGGTTCCTCGAACCCGGCGTCGAGCCCGGCCCCAGCGGCGTCAATGCCCAAGCTTCGGATCTCGGCCTCTATCTGGTCGGCTTTCACAACGCGGTCACCGGGCTGTTGCGCGAAATCGGCATCGAAGCCCAGGCCGTCGCCGATGACATCCGCCAGCGGCAAAACAGGAAAAAAGTGGCCGAAACACTGCCGGTGTGATCCCAAGCCGCGCCCTCAATCCACCGCGGGCGATGTCCTGAGCATCATGCCGGCGATCTCCTTCGTCAGTTTGGCGGCGACAAGCGCCGTCATGTTGGAGAGGTCCTGGCTCGGATTGTATTCAACGATATCAGCGGCAACGATCGGCTGGTTGATGCTTTGAATCAGGTTGATGACCTGCCGCGTCGACAGGCCGCCGGGCTCGCGGTGGGAGACGCCGGGCGCAAAGGCTGGATCGAGCCCGTCGAGATCCATCGAGATATAAACCGGGGTCTTGAGATCAAGCGTCAGGCTTTCGCCGAAATGCGCGGCCTCCACGACCTCGACGCCAAAGCGCTTGAACTGATCGCGGTGATGGTCGTTCACGGCGCGCAGGCCGATCTGGATCAGCCGGTCGGCTAGCCGTTCCTCCATGATGCGCGCGAAGGGCGAGGTGTGCGAACGCGGATTGTCACCGTAGGCATGATAGATGTCGGGGTGGGCATCGATATGCACGATCGTCAGGCTCGGGTGGCGACGGCGCACCGCGCGCAGCACCGGCCAGGTGATCGCGTGGTCGCCGCCCAGGCTGATCAGCGGGTGGCCTGCCTCCAGGGCGCGACCGACTTCGCTTTCGATGCGCTGCCAGGGATCGCCCGGTTTGTCGAAGTCGATGTCGCCATGATCGATGAAGCGGCCGGTCAGGTCGAAGCCGGTCTCGCTCCATGAGGAGTAAGCATCGCTGGTGAGTTCGCGCCTGATGAGCGGCGGCGCCTTGGCCGCACCCTGGAGATAGGATGAATTCTCGTCATGCGGTATTCCCAGAAGCGAAATCGCGCCAGCCATCGACACTCTCCCATTGCGACGGACGAATTGACATCAGGCGCAATCGATAATCGCGGCCGCTATGCACTCAGCTCTTGCGCCCGGCGCAGCCAGACCTTGTTGTCGTGAAAGGCAGCGCCGCCATAGGGTGCGGGGGCGTCGGCGCCGGTCAGTACATTGATGCCCTCGCCGCGCTCATGCGCGCTGTTCGGCCAGATGCCTTCGGCGATCACGACGCCGCGCTTGATGCCGCCGAACAGTCTGGCGTGCAGCACCACCTCGCCGCGCATGTTGCCGATCTCGACACGGTCGCCCTCGGCCAGCGCTAGAGCCGCCGCGTCATCGGGATGCAGCAGGAGTTCCGGGCGGCCCTCCTTGGCCTTCGACACCGGTGTTTCGGAAAAGGTCGAGTTGAGGAAGTTGCGCGCCGGCGAGGTCGTCAGCCGGAACGGATGGGCTTCGTCAGCCACCTCGATCAGGTCGACATGATCAGGAAATTCGGGCAATCGCGCCACCGGGCCGAACAGACCCATGCTCTTCGGCGGCCGGTTCGGAGCCGCCTGGCCGGTCCAGTCGGCGCGAAAACGGAATTTCCCATCCGCATGGCCAAAGCCCCGGATGAAATGCGCCGTGTCGAAATCCGGCTGCAGATCAATCCACTTCTGCTCTTCCAAGCTGGCGAAGCTGCCCAACCCGCGCTTGCCGAGGATGATGTCGATATGCTGCTGCTCGGTCAGCCCGAAGCCCGGCCTGTCGGCGACACCAAGGCGCCCGGCCAGCTGCTCGATGACGAAATGGTTGGTGCGCGGCCCTTCCGGCGGTTCGATCAGCTTGGGGCCGAGCGTGATGTGCTGGTTGCCGCCGCCCTTGTAGATGTCGTCATGCTCGACGAACATCGTCGCCGGCAGCACGACGTCGGCCAGCCTGGCCGTGTCGGTCATGAACTGCTCGTGCACGCAGGTGAACAAATCATCTCGCAGGAAGCCCTGCTTCACCAGCCGCTGCTCGGGCGCGACATTCACCGGATTGGTGTTCTGGATCAGCATCGCCGTCACCGGCGGTCCGCCATAGAGCGCGTCACTGGCGCCGGTCAGCACCGGGCCGATGCGGGAATGGTCGAGATAGCGGATCGAGGGATCGCGCATGCGCGTGCCCTCGAGCACCTCCTGGTTGAGCTTGAAGATGCCGGAATTGGAATGGAAGGCGCCGCCGCCCTCATACTGCCAGGCGCCGGTGACGGCGGCGATGCAGGACGCGGCATGCATGTTGACGGCGCCGTTGCGCTGGCGGGCAAAGCCGTAGCCGAGGCGAAAATAGGTCTTTTTCGTCGTGCCGACGAGGCGCGCGAAGGTCTCGATCTCGGCGACCGTCAAACCAGTAATATCGGCCGCCCATTCCGGCGTGCGGGTAACGAGATGCGCCTCCAGGCCCTTCGGATCGTCCGTGTATTTCTGCAGATAGGCGCGGTCGGCCAGGCCTTCGCGAAACAGGACATGCATGACCGCACAAGCGAGCGCGCCGTCGGTGCCGGGCTTCAGGACCAGACCGATGTCGGCCTGCTTCATCGTCGCATTCTCATAGACGTCGATGACCACGATCTTCGCGCCGCGTTCCTTGCGCGCCTTGATGGCGTGGGTCATCACATTGACCTGCGTGACCACAGCGTTGGTGCCCCAGATCACCACGCAGTCGGATTTCGCCATCTCCCGCGGGTCCGGTCCGCGCAGCGCGCCTGCCCCCATCATCCAGCCGGTCCAGGCGAGATTGGTGCAGATCGAGCCGAAGAAGCCCGAGTATTTTTTCGCGTGGCGCAACCTCTCGATGCCGTCGCGCTGCACCAGCCCCATCGTGCCGGCATAGTAATAGGGCCAGACCGTCTCGGAGCCGTACTTCGCTTCGGCCGCGTCGAATTTCTCGGCGACGAGGTCGAGAGCGGCCTCCCAGCTAGATTCCTGCCAGACGCCCTCGCCCTTGGCGCCCTTGCGCACCAACGGCTTCAGCAGACGATCGGGGTGATGGACGCGGTCGGCATAGCGGGCGACCTTGGCGCAGACGACGCCCGATGTGTAGCTGTTGGCCTTGGCGCCATGGACCCGGCCGATACGGTTGCCGTCGAGCAATTCGACCTCGAGAGCACAGGTCGACGGGCAATCATGCGGACAGGCCGAATGGCCGATGCGGAGCTTGGTGTGCTGGTTCATGGCCCCTGTTTAGCGGGTTTCGGGAGTGGCGTGTAGGGCCAGATAATCAGCCAATCTCCCCCTCGTCGGGAGACTACGCACCCTACTCCGCCGTGCCTTCCTCATATTCGGCCGACATCATCAGCCATTTTTCCTCGTGGCCTGCCAGCGTCTGCGCAAGCTGCGAGCGCTCCTTGGCGAGCCGCGTCGCGGTCGAGGGATCCTTTTCATAGACCGCCGGATTGGACAGCTCGTCCTCGATGCCGTCGATGCGCTTGCGGATGCGATCCATCAGCGCCTCGGTGGCGCGGATTTCCTTGGCCAGCGGTTCGAAGGCAGCGCGGCGTGCGGCCGCGTCCCGGCGACGGTCGGCTTTTGACGCCTTGTCCGCTTCGCGCTTGCCACGGCGGTCGCCGGAGACGCCGGTGACCAGCGTCTTGTAGTCCTCCAGGTCGCCGTCATAGGGATTGACCGCACCGTCCTTGACCAGCCACAGCCGGTCGGCGGTCGCTTCCAGCAGATGGCGGTCGTGCGAGATCAGGATAACGGCGCCGGGAAATTCGTTCAGCGCATGGATCAGCGATTCGCGGCTGTCGATGTCGAGATGGTTGGTCGGTTCGTCGAGGATGAACAGGTTCGGGCCCTCGAAGGCAGACAGGCCCATCAGAAGGCGCGCCTTCTCGCCACCGGACAGGTCCTTGGCGGGCGTATTCATTTTCTCCGTCGTGAGGCCGAACTGGGCGACCCGGCCGCGCACTTTCGATTCCGGCGCCTCCGGCATCAGCCGGCGGACGTGCTCATAGGCATTTTCCTCAGGACGCAGATCGTCGAGTTGGTGCTGGGCGAAGATCGCCACCTTCAAACCCGGCGCCACCGTCATGGTGCCGGTTTCCTGCTTCAGACGACCCGACAGAAGTTTGGCGAAGGTCGACTTGCCGTTGCCATTGGCACCGAGCAGCGCGATGCGGTCGTCGGCATCGATGCGCAGCGTCATCTTCTTCAGGATCGGCTGACCCTCGGTGTAGCCGACATTGACGTTGTTCAGCGCCACGATCGGCGAGGCCACGGTCTTCACAGGCTCGGGGAAAGAGAACGGCCGTACCGTGTCGTTGACGATGGCCGAGATCGGCTTCATCTTTTCCAGCGCCTTGATGCGCGACTGTGCCTGCCTTGCCTTGGAGGCCTTTGCGCGAAAACGCTCGACGAAGGATTCCATATGCTTGCGGGCGGCTTCCTGCTTGACCCTGCCCTTTTCCTGCAATTCCTTCTGCTCGGTATACTGGCGCTCGAACTGGTCGTAGCCGCCGCGCCAGAACGTCAGCTTCTTCTGGTCGAGATGAACGATCGAATTGACGGCACGGTTGAGCAGATCTCGGTCGTGCGAAATCAGAAGCACCGTGTGCGGATACTTTGAAATATAGTTCTCAAGCCACAACGTCCCTTCAAGGTCGAGATAGTTGGTCGGCTCGTCAAGCAGCAGAAGGTCGGGCTCTGAAAACAGCACGGCGGCCAACGCAACGCGCATGCGCCAGCCGCCGGAGAAGGACGAGGCCGGACGGCGCTGCGCGGCGTCGTCGAAGCCTAGGCCGGCCAGGATGGTGGCCGCGCGAGACTCGGCCGAATGGGCGTCGATATCGGCCAGCCGCATGTGGATGTCGGCGATGCGGTGCGGATCGGTGGCGGTCTTTTCCTCTTCGAGGAGCGCGGAACGTTCGAGGTCGGCCTTGAGCACGATCTCGATCAGCGGGTCCTCGGTGCCGGGCGCTTCCTGCGCCACCTGACCGATCCGCGTATTTTTCGGCAGGCTGATCGAACCCGTCTCGGAGGGAAAATCGCCTGTTATGGCCTTGAACAGCGTCGTCTTGCCGGTCCCGTTGCGGCCGACAAGACCGGCCTTGGTGCCGGCCGGCAGGGTGAGCGAGGCGTGGTCGAGAAGCAGGCGCCCCGCCATGCGGAGCGAGAGGTCGTTGATGATAAGCATGGCCGCGCTTTTGCACTGGACATCAACGCTTCGCAAGGCCTTGCGGGCCAGTTGACCGCACAAGGCCTTGAAACGGCGCCCACAACCGCGCCGTCAGAGCCGCGACAGCGGCCTGCCGTGCAGTCGGCAAGGCCTCAGGCAGCCGCCTTGCCGCGCTTTGTCGCCTTGGCCACGACTGCCGGCGCAGCGGCCGGCTTGCGGCCAAGTCCCGTCGACTTCGCCAACGCCGACCGGGTCGCGGAGTAATTCGGCGCGACCATCGGGTAGTCCGGCGGCAAGCCCCATTTGGCGCGATAGTCGTCAGGGCTCAAGCCGTAGTCCGTCCTGAGATGTCGCTTGAGCGACTTGAACTTCTTTCCGTCCTCCAGGCAGATGATGTAGTCGGGAAACACCGACCTTTTCGGATTTACGGCCGGAACAAGGCTCGGGCTTTCCACGACAGCCGCACCAGCCAGCTTTCGGACCGAGGCGCTGACGCTGGCAATCAAGTCAGGCAGGCCCGAAGCCGGGAGCGGATTGTTGCCTACATAAGCCGAGACAATATCGGCGGTTAGCTCGATAACGATCTTATCCTCGATATTTGACAATTCTTTCACCCTATTTGCGACAAAGTCGTCTACCCCAGTGAAGACTTTTGTCGATGTATCTCTTTAACCGTGCCCCCAACGGACCCGCCAAGTCCCAAAACGAATCAAGACTTGGCGTCAACTACTTTTATGGGAAATCGACCTCGTGCAAATTAGAAAATCTAATACTTGGATACGGCAGACTTGGTTGAACGGCTGTCAGCCAATATCTCAAGAATACGCTTCCAGCGGGCACAACGCCCGAAATCCTTCTGCTCGATCGCCTTTTCGGCCTTCATCGCGGCGTAAAGTGGTGCCTCGGCGCCAAATTCCTTGATCAGCCAACGCGCTTCCTGCCTGGCGAGACGTTCATTGTCGTCAAACATAATTTTCCGCCTCCGAACGTTCCAGTCCGACCGCGATGCAACTGCCTATGACAAGGACGGCTCCGGCAATGGCTGTCGTCGTCAACCGTTCGCCGGACAAGGTCAGCAGCAGTGTCGAAGCGATCGGCGTGAGATAGGCAATGACAGCCACCTTCCCGCTGCCTCCCAGTTTCAGGGCCCGCGACCAGAAGTAATAACCCAGCCCCATGGGGCCGGCACCGAGATAGAGCCCGAGGGCCAGATCCACGCCGGTGGGCCAGGCTACGCCTTCGCGAACGGACCATATAAGCGTCAAGGCGACGCCAACCAGCGACGATGGCAGCAACAGGCGGTCCGGCGAAGTGGCGAGTCGTCCCACCATCACCGAATAGAAAGCCATGCACAGCGCGGAGCCGAATGCACACAGATAGCCGGCGAGATCACCCTGTAACCAGGTGCGGTCGCGGCCTCCCGAAATCACCAGCGCGACGCCGACGAACCCAAGGGCCGCTGCAAGGCCCAGCAAAGCCGGACGCCGGGGATTTTCGAGGGCGATCACGGCCGCGGCAATCATCAAGGGCCAGGTGTAGGCCACCAGATTGGCTTCGATCACCGGCATCGAGGCGAAGGCGATATATTGCAGCACCATGGTGCCGACCAGACCGATGAAGCCGACCGCGAGCGGCGCCAGCGCGGTGCTCGCCGCGATTGCCGTGGCTTTCTCCCGGCTCATCAACCGGATGGCCGCGAAGACCAGCGCGGCCCCTACAAATTGCAGGAACTGCACCTGCGACACCGGGTGACTGGCCAGCAGGGATTTGCCGACCAGCGCATTTGTCGACCACAACGCCACCGCGCCGGTGGCGAAGACCAGCGCGGACATCGAGCCTGATCCATGCCGAAAGAAGCGCCATGGGGCTCTATCTCTGCGTTCGACCATGATCCTGTCCGAAAACCGGCTCCCTTTTTTCCGGATCATGGATCGTTACCATGATTCCCTGGCCCCACCCGGAACCGGTGCTTCGGCCGGGGCCGGCGTCGGATGTTCCGCCTCGAACCGGCGATAGGCCGGCAGCTGATTGGTCCACACGTCCTCGGCCAGTTCATTGACCCATTCGCGGTCGTGATCATTGTCGGCGGCAAGGTAAAACATCCTGTTGTCGTCGACATAGGGCTTGGCCACGGAGCGCTGGTTGAGCACCAGGGTGACGCGTTCGCCGAACTGGATCGGCGCCGTGCGGTGCAGGACGCCGAGGAACTGCCCGAGCGTCGCATATCTCATCTTGTGATCGATGCGCATGATACGGTTGCGCGGAATCTCGCGGCCGGATTCGAGAATGGCGCGGCCGGTCTCGGAATCATCGCAATAGATTTCGAGATGGCCGCCGACCAGCGGATCGCTGATCGACAGCGGAATGAGTTCGGTGACCGGAACGCCGTCGCAATGCCATTCGACGGCGCCATCCCTGGGATTCATGAAGGTAACGGTCGAACCGACGATCGACAGCGGATAGGGTTCCAGCTTCGTGCCCATCATGTCGGACAGGCGCTCCAGGCGCAACTTGTCGTTCAGCAACTCCTTGATTTCAGGTATGAAACGGTCGGCGCCGGTGATGAAGGTCAGATCGAGATGCTTGTGCACGGCATGGCTGGCCTTGAGCTTCAGGGCGGCCTCCTCGATCGCGGCAAGCAGTACCGGATCATAGCCATGCAGATACTGCGCAACGCCGAAGCTCGACACCTTCCAGGCGGTTTCGTGGCCGATAATGGCCTCGCGGCTCATCGCATAGCGCAATTCGGGTATCGTATGTGCGTTCATTGTACTTCTCCAAGTGGGGGCAAACACTTGGCTAACAGTCGATTAAATTAGCTCCCCCTGTAAAATTAGGAATGCTAGTGCTACCGTAAGCCAAGCTTAAGGTCGAAACCGTGCGTCTGCTCAGTCAGGTCAACCTCAATTCGCTGAAAATCGTGGAGAGTGCTGCGAGGCACGGCAATTTCACGCGTGCCGGAGAAGAACAGTTCATCACCGCATCGGCGGTCAGCCAGCGCGTCAAGAGCCTGGAGGACCAGCTGCGTTTCAAGATTTTCCAACGCGGCGGCAATGCGGTATCGCTGACACCGGAGGGCGAGACCTATGTCTCGCGCGTTCGCGAGGCGCTGGAGCGTATCGTCGCCGCCAGCATGGAAGCGACCGGGCAATCACAGGAACATGTGCTGAAAATATCCGTGCTGCCGACATTTGCCGCGCGCTGGCTGTTTCCGCGCCTGCCGCTGTTCCAGCAGCAACATCCCGATATCGTGATGCGGGTTTCGACCTCGTACGCGACGCATGAGTTCACGACTTCCGAATTCGATCTGGAAATCCGCTATGGCGACGGCCATTTCAACGGACTGCCGTCCGACCTGCTGTTTCGGGAAGACCTGACCCCGGTGTGCAACCGCAAATTGTTCCATGAGGTTCTCGGCGACAAGCCGGTATCAAAGGTGACGCCGGACGACCTCAAGCACTTCACGCTGCTGCATTCCGACACCTGCACCCAGAACTGGCAATCCTGGCTTGGTTTCGCCGGGGCCAGTTTTGTGCTCAGCGAGACCAAAAGCATCTATTTCGACTCTTGCATGATGTCCTACGAGGCGGCCAATGCCGGAATGGGTTTTGCCGTCGCCAACCGTGCCTATATGGCCAGCGACATCCGCGCCGAGAGGTTGGTCGCTCCCTTTGCCGTCCACCATCCGAACACGGCCGGCTGGTATTTCGTCTCGCCCCACAAGAGCCTTGCCGCGCGCAAGGTGCTGCGGTTCAAGCAATGGGTGATGGCGGAAGCGGCTCTGACACAGAGCCAATTGGATGGCGAAGTCACCGGCCTGGCTTCGGCGGCTGTGTGAAAATGCGGCGATAGTCCGCGCCAACCGTTCGCCATCGAATTTAGAACGAAACCATCTGGATCAGGCGAAAGCCCTGCCTTCCTCGGTGCGCTGGAAATGCGCCAGATCGAGCGGCACGGACGGGCGACCCAGGACCGTCAGGATCATATGCGCCTGGCCGCGGTGATGGGTCTGGTGGTTGAAGACATGAGCCAGCGCGGGCGCCAGGCGCTGCGAGACGGTGCGCATGTCCGATACGGTCATATAGGTGAAACGACCCGACAGCGCCTTGTCGCTCAAGCCGCCGAGCCAGTCGATAATCCGCCGGTCCTCGGCCTCGCGCGCTGTCCTCAGGACAGGCAAGGCCCGGTGCAATATAGCGTCCAATGTCGTCGGCGCGGCGCCTTCGCCGGTGAAGCGCTTCATCCAGATGCGATCGGCGGCGAGCAGGTGGTTGAGCGTGCCCATCAGCGAGCCGAAGAAGGCGCCGACGTCGCGATTGAATTCCTCGTCGTTGAGATCGTCGGCGGCATCGTAGATGCGGCCATTGGCCCATTGATTGTATGCCGCAAACATCATGAAGTGCTGTTTCATTTTTCCCGCCGGTCCGTTTCGGGTGTCGGGAGCGATACCTAGACCGCAAAGGAACCCTCGCCAATGACCATTCTGCTTTACGAACTCGTCGGGCGTGACGAGGGCCGCCCGTTCAGTCCACATTGCTGGAAGGCAACAATGGCGCTGGCCCACAAGGGGCTCGATATCTCGACCGCGCCGACGCGTTTTCTCGAAGTGCCCGCCGTTGAGGGCGGCGTTTCGAAAACCGTTCCGGTGATCCGCGACGGCGACAAGGTCGTCACCGATTCCTTTGCCATCGCGCTCTATCTCGAAGAGGCCTATCCGGATCGGCCTAGCCTGTTTGGCGGCGAAGGCGGCAAGGCGATGGCGCGCTTCATCGAGCGCTGGTCGCAATCGACCATCCACCCTTACGTCACCACGACGGCGCTCGTCGACCTTCATGCCATGCAAGACGAACAGAATGGCTCGTATTTCCGCCAGAGCCGGGAGCAGCGCTTCGGCAAGCGGCTGGAGGACGTCGTCGCCGCACGCGACACCGGCCTGGCAACCTTCCGGGCGGCACTGGAGCCGCTGCGCTCCATGTTGAGCTACCAGCCATTCATCGGCGGCGCCTCGCCGCTATTTGCCGACTATATCGTCTTCGGCGCATTGCAATGGGCGCGCATCGCATCGCCGTACAAGTTGCTCGAAGACAGCGACGTGGTGGCGCAGTGGTTCACCCGCTGCCTCGACCTGCATGGCGGGCTTGGACGAAAGGTTGCGGCGGCGGCGTGACGCCGCAAAGGCCTTCTATCCGCAGGGCAGCTCGAGCCCGTCAGCCTGTTGCGAAAATCAGGGGCCGAACAGCTGACCTTACTTCGCCGCCTTACTTCGCCGCCTTACTTGGCCGCCTTCTTTGGCTTGCTGGCTTTCGGCTTGCTGGCTTTGGCGACGAGCTTTTCTTGCTTGGGCGCGGCTTTTGCCTTGCTGGCGCCAGGTGCCTTCTTGGCCGGCTTCTTGCCCACCGTCGGCTTCCCCGCGTCCTCCCGGTCGACGTCGGCCGCCGCCTGGTGCCAATGGCGTTCGTGCTGACCGGCCGGGTGCCCTTCTTCCTGCCAGATCTGATGTGCACGGTTGCGAATGCGCTCCTGACGATCGTCTGTCATGGTCATGTTGTCTCCATTCGGGCCGACTTCAGCGCGGCGCCGACCGGGCGACTATAGCAAGCAAACCGTTGCTGTGCAGCCGTCTGATGCCGACGGCCGACGGGATCAGCCACGGAAATACCGACCATTCCGGCCCTGCGCTGTCGCTCCGGGCGTTCGCTTGGCGGACCACGCCTCCCCCCTCTCCTCAGCCCTCTTGGCAATCAGCCGGGCGGCTTGTATAGAGCCCGCCACTCTCAATTCGAATTCAGACAAGGACGACCCATGGCGCTCGAACGCACTTTTTCCATGATCAAGCCGGACGCGACGCGGCGCAATCTCACCGGCGCGATCACCAGGATGCTGGAAGAGGCCGGCCTGCGCGTTATCGCCTCGCGCCGGGTGTGGATGAGCCGCCGCGAGGCGGAGGGCTTCTACGCCGTCCACAAGGAGCGCCCGTTCTTTGGCGAGCTGGTGGACTCCATGTCCTCGGGCCCGACCATCGTGCAGGTGCTGGAAGGTGAGAACGCCATCGCCAGGAACCGCGAAGTGATGGGCGCCACCAATCCGGCCAACGCCGCCGAAGACACCATCCGCAAGGTGCATGCGCTCTCGATCGGTGAGAATTCGGTGCACGGCTCGGATGCGCCGGAAACGGCCGCGCAGGAGATCAAGTACTGGTTCTCGGATACCGAAATCGTCGGCTGAGCCGACACTGCACGTCCATGCGAGAAGGCCGGTGTTTCGCCGGCCTTTTTCTTTGCTGGCGCTCAACTCTCGCGCACGAATCGCAGCACATCGGCATGCAGCCGATCCATATGGGTGTACATGAGGCCATGCGGCGCGCCCTCGTAAACGAGGAAACGGCAGTCCCGAATGAGCCTGGCCGACGGAATGCCCGACGAGCAAGGTCGGCACGGTATTATTCGGATGGCGGCCGCTTCCAGCGCCGGGCTGCCTGGGCATCGGTTTCCTTGGCCTCGACCCAGCCGCCCTCGGAGCCGTCGGTGCGATGTTCCTTCTTCCAGAAGGGTGCACGCGACTTGAGGTAGTCCATCAGGAAGTCCGCCGCCTCGAACGCCGCCTGGCGGTGCGCCGAAGCGGCTACCACCAGCACGATGTTCTCTCCCGGCGCGATCTTGCCATGGCGATGGATGACGGTGAGACCTTGCAGCGGCCAGCGCTCGCTGGCTTCGGTTGCGATGCGGCCGATCTCGGCTTCAGCCATGCCCGGATAGTGCTCGAGTTCGAGTGCCGAGAGCGCGCCCTGCTCGTCGCGGCACAGGCCTGAGAAGGTGACCACCGCGCCAATGTCGACGCGGCCTTGCGTCAGTGCGGCGATCTCGGCGGCGACGTCGAAATCCTGGCGCTGAATGCGCACGGTCGCTATCAGGACGGCCGACATGACTGTCAGCCCCCGGTCATCGGCGGGAACAGCGCGATTTCGCGCGCGCCCGATATCTTCTCGCGGTGGTCGACATGTTCCTGGTCGATGGCAACGCGGATCACGTCGGGATACTGCAACGCGTGTTCGTAGCCTTCGCCGCGCGACCGCAGCCAGCGCAAGAGGTCGGTGACCGTCTCTATGCCGGCCGGCAGTTCGACATCTTCTTCCGGCATGCCGATCCGTTCGCGAATCCAGGCAAAGTAGATGAGACGGGTCGTCATCTCACTCGTCCATGATGTGCTTGAGGCCGGCGCGGAAATAGTCGTAGCCGGTGTAGAGCGTCACGAGGGCCGCGATCCACAGCAGCACGAGACCGGTCTGCGTTGTCAGCGGGAAGACCTTGTCGCCGGCCGGCCCCGCCAGCAGGAAAGCGATGGCGACCATCTGGATGGTGGTCTTCCACTTGGCGAGCTGCGTCACCGGCACTGAGACCTTGAGTGCCGCCAGATATTCGCGCAGGCCAGAAACCAGGATTTCGCGGCACAGGATGATGATGGCCGCCCACAGCGACCAGCCGGCGATGCCGGCATGGCGGTCGGTGTCGGCAGCAAGCAGCAAGAGGCACGTGGCGACCAGCAGCTTGTCGGCGATCGGATCGAGCATCTTGCCGATGTTGGAGGTCTGCTGCCAGGCACGCGCAAAATAGCCGTCGAAATAATCGGTAACGGACGCCAGCAGGAAAATGACCAGCGCCGACCAGCGAGCGAAGTCGCTCGATTTCAGATGGCCTTCGAGAAAAAAACACAACACGACCAGCGGCACCGCGACGATACGGGCGTAGGTCAGCATATTAGGCAGGTTGAACGCGCGCTGGGCCATGTCTGGTGGACTCTTTCTGCCTGCGTACTCAAATCAGAAGCTGTTGTAGGGGGTCAACAGGCCAGATTCGACTGGCCAGCTGAAAGTGGCGAATTTTTTCAACTTTCGTGGAAATGATTGTAGACCAATTTGGCGACCTGCTCGGAAATGCCATCGACTTTTCTCAGATCCTCGATCGCGGCGCGGCTGACCGCCTTGGCGGTTCCGAATGCCAGCAGCAGGGCGCGCTTGCGGCCGGGGCCGATGCCGGCGATTTCATCGAGCGGGCTCTTGACCATCTCCTTCTTGCGGCGGGCCCGGTGCGAGCCGATGGCGAAGCGGTGGACCTCGTCACGCAGCCGCTGGACGAAATAGAGCACGGGGTCGCGAACCGGCAATGAAAACGAGTCCCTGCCCCTGACGAAGAAACGCTCGCGGCCGGCATCGCGGTCCTGCCCCTTGGCGATGCCGATGGCGACGACCCGGTCCTCGATGCCGAGATCCGACAGGATCTTGCGCACCGCCGTCATCTGGCCCTGGCCGCCATCGATCAGGATGACGTCCGGCCATGCCGGGAAGCTGCCGGAAATGTCGTCCTCGATATCATCGCCCGCCTCGGCCGCCATCGCCTCGCCCGCTGCCGCATCCTCAGCCACGGCGACATCGCCATGCTCCTTGAGTAGCCGCGAAAAACGCCGCTCCATCACTTCGCGCATCATGCCGAAATCGTCGCCCGGCGTGATCTCGGTCGAGCGGATGTTGAATTTTCTGTACTGGTTTTTCACAAAGCCTTCCGGCCCGGCGACGACCATGGCGCCGACGGCGTTGGTGCCCATGATGTGCGAATTGTCGTAAACCTCGATGCGCACCGGCGGCTTGGCGAGGCCAAAGGTCTCGGCGAAACCGGCAAGCAACCGCGCTTGCGTCGAGGTTTCGGACAGCCGACGGCCGAGTGCCTCACGCGCATTCTGCAGGGCGTTGTCGGTCAGGTCCTTCTTCTCGCCGCGCTGCGGCACGGAAATCGCCACCTTGCGGCCGGCGCGGGTCGAGAGCGCCTCGGCCAGCAGTTCCTGGTCCTCGACGGTCTGCGACAAGAGAATGGCACGCGGTGTCGGCTTGTCGTCATAGAACTGCGCCAGGAACGAGCCCAGCACTTCCGATCCCTCCAGCGCCGGATCGGCCTTCGGGAAATAGGCACGGTTGCCCCAGTTCTGGCCGGTGCGGAAGAAAAACACCTGGATGCAGACCTGGCCGCCTTCCTGGTGGATGGCGAACACATCGGCCTCGTCGACGGTCGCCGGGTTGATGCCCTGATGACTCTGCACGTGCGACAGGGCCGCCAGACGATCGCGATAGATGGCGGCGCGCTCGAAATCGAGGTCTTGCGAAGCCTGCTGCATGGCAGCCGAAATCTCGGTCTTCACCTTCTGGCTGCGGCCGGACAAAAAGTCCTTCGCTTCGGCGACCAACTCGGCATAACCCTCATGCGAAATTTCGCCGGTGCACGGACCCGCGCAGCGCTTGATCTGGTAGAGCAGGCATGGCCGCGTGCGGTTCTCGTAGAAAGAATTGGTGCAGCTTCTGAGCAGGAAGGCGCGCTGCAGGGAATTGATGGTGCGGCCGACGGCACCGGCCGAGGCAAAGGGGCCGAAATAGTCGCCCTTGCGCGACCGCGCGCCGCGATGCTTGTAAATGCCGGGCGAGACATGGTCGCCGGTCAAAAGGATATACGGGAACGACTTGTCGTCCCGCATCAGCACATTGAATCGCGGCCGCAAACGCTTGATGAGATTGGCTTCGAGCAGCAGCGCCTCGATCTCGGTGCGGGTGACGACGAATTCCATCGTCGACGTCTCGCGCACCATGCGGCCGATGCGGTTGGTGTGGAATCTGCCTTGCGCGTAGTTGGTGACACGCTTCT
The DNA here is from genome assembly GCF_020164995.1 of Mesorhizobium sp. CO1-1-11. Taxonomy (NCBI): domain Bacteria; kingdom Pseudomonadati; phylum Pseudomonadota; class Alphaproteobacteria; order Hyphomicrobiales; family Phyllobacteriaceae; genus Mesorhizobium; species Mesorhizobium sp. CO1-1-11. Next base: position 221,434 of record NZ_JAIUHE010000008.1, on the reverse strand, counting down.
TCAGGCTGCGCGCCTTGCCGACGTAGAGCACGTCGCCGGCGGCGTTCATCATCCGGTAGACGCCGGGCGCATTGGGCAGCCGCTTGACCAGCGTCTGGATCACCTCGGCGCCGACCATGCCTTCGGCGTCGCCTGCATGCGGCGTCCAGTCGATGGCCGTGAAGGCGACATCCGGGCCAACCGGTTCGACGATCTCCTCCAGCGCCTCGTCCTCGAGGTCGATTTCGGGAGGAAGATCATCAGCGCCGCCGCGCGCCTTGTTCTTGTGATCCAAAGGACTCATTCCGCCATGCCTGTCACATCGGGCGTCTGCCATGCAAGATGCTGGCCGCCGTCGAGCGCGATCATCTGACCGGTGACCGAGCGCGCCTGCCAGAGATAGCGGATGGTGGCGCCGAATTCCGGCAATTCCGGGCCGCGCCTCAGAATGAGGCCAGCGACCTGCGCGTCAAAATCCGAATCGTCCTGGCGCACGTTCTTCAGCGTCGGGCCTGGCCCGATCGCATTGACGCGGATGCGCGGCCCGAGCGCCTGGGCCAACATCTGCGTCTGCGTCCACAATGCCGATTTCGATAGCGCGTAGGAAAAATAGCGCGGCGTCGGCCGCCAGACGCGCTGGTCGATGATGTTGACGATCAGCCCGTCCCGCCCTTCCGGCAAGGAACGGGCGAAGTTCTGCGCCAACAGCGCCGGGGTTTTCAGGTGAATGGCAAAATGGCGGTCCCAGGCGCGCCAGTCGAAATCCTCGACGGAATCATCGACGAAGAGCGAAGCATTGTTGACCAGCAGCGAGATTGGGCCCAGCGCGGCCTCCGCCTGGCCGACAAGGTCGCCGACGGCATCCATGTCGGTCAGGTCGGCCGCAACCACGGCGGCGCGCCCGCCCGACCGGTTGATCCCCGCGGCCAGCGCATCCGCCGCATCGTGCGAGCGATTGGAATGGATGGCGACCGCAAAGCCATGGCTGGCAAGGTCCTCGACAATCGCCTTGCCGATCCGTTTCGCCCCACCGGTCACCAGCGCAACGGCAGTGGCTTTGCTCATTTGTGTCAATCCTCAATTTCGGCCCGAAAACGCGACGCCGACGAAATGTGGCCCGGCATGCGTTAAACGGCGTTCGCACCTGGGGCAACATTGTGGCGAAGTGCCCAGTTCGACGTGCCGGGCCCTCTTGGACTCGCAACCGCCGGACCGCAATATAGGTCGCTGGAGTCCTTGCTCCAAGCGGCGTGCAGCGCAGCACGAACTTGCTGCTGACATTTCGCTGTTGCGAAGATGCAACGTCAAGGTTCTGCCTCATTCGCGCCGGGGAATGACCCAAGTTCAGGTTCGGTTCAGCCGCATTTTGACACGACATTTGGAACCGACGAACGCCAGATCCGTTTCACCCCCCGGACAGGTCGATGGCGATCGTGAGAAACAAGCCTGTGTCCTGTGGCTTAAGGAGTAAAGAACAATGCAAGCCAATCTCAAATTCGCACGGCCGCTGGCTGTTGCGCTCGGGCTCTTCGCCCTCGGTGGTACCGCTTATGCCGCGGACGTCGTTTCGGAAGAGCCGCCGGCACCCGCTCCGGTTGCCGAACTTCCGGTCGCCTCGTGGGCCGGTCCCTATGCCGGTATCAACCTTGGTTACGGCTTCGGCGGCAAGACCAAGGAAAAGGATCTCGGCTTCTCGACCGACACCAAGGGTTTCGTCGGCAGTGTCTTCGGCGGCTATCAGTGGCAGCAGGAGAACTTCGTGTACGGCGGTGAAGCCGAACTCGGCTACAACGGCGTCAAGGGTGACGACAACGGTATCCACTCCAAGGGCGGCTTCGAAGGCTCGCTGCGTGCCCGTCTAGGCTACGCCGTGACCCCGGAAATCCTGCTCTATGGCACTGGCGGTCTCGCCGGCAGAAGCCTGAAGGTGGAAGACTCGGTCATTCCTGCCAGCGACACCGCAACCATGCTCGGCTGGACCGCTGGCGTCGGCACCGACATCAAGCTGACCGACAATGTCTTCGGCCGCGTCGAGTATCGCTACACCGACTTCGGCAGCAAGAGCTTCGACGGTATCGGCAAGGTCAAGGCGACGGACAACCGCGTCACCTTCGGCCTCGGTATGAAGTTCTAAGTCGTTCAAGCCACGACACGAAAAGCCGGGCCTCGCGCCCGGCTTTTTTTGTGCCGGTCGCTCAGGCCGGAACCGCGGACTTCAGCTCTGGGAATTTTTCGTCGAAACGCGCCGCCCAGCGGGTCAACCGGCCGCGCCCCTTCTCCCACCGACCGCCAAAGCGGAGCGAGAGATAGCCGAGGCAGGCACGCAATGCCAACTGACCGGCCGTGATCTTCTTCGGCAGCTTTGGCGGATTGGCGTTGAGCAGATCGAGTGCCGCCGTGATCTTCGCCCACTGCCGGTCGAGCCAGGGCTGATAGACCATCTCTTCAGGCCGGGTGCGGTGTTCGTAGACCATCGACAGCGCGCAATCGCAGATACCGTCGGCCAGCGCCTCCAGCACTTCCGCTTCCAGACGCTTGTCGGGATTGCGTGGAAACAAGGCGTTCTTCGAAATCCGGTTGAGGTGCTGGGTGATGGCGCGGCTGTCGTGAACCGAACGGCCATCGTCGAGCACCAGCACCGGGATCTTGCCGAGCGGATTGGCGCCGATCAGTTCGGCCGGCCTGTCTTCGGTCTTGACCGGCACCTCATCGAGGGCGATCCCGGCATAGGCCGCTGCCATCCTTACCTTGGAGCTGTAGGGAGAGGCGGACGCGTAGAGCAGCTTCGGCATGATCGGTTTCCTGTTTGCAAACATTCAGTGTTGACCGCAGGACTGTCGCCATCAATTGCCAGAGTGCAAAAAAACAGCGGCCAGAAACCGGCTGCGGTTTCCGCCCTGGCATCACGACAAGCCTGATGCCGGTACTCTGGAAAGTATCAGCAGGCCACGACAAAAAGTCGCCCGATTCGAACGTGCGCCTACACTTCTCTGGCACCCACGCTTCGCAGGCGCTAAGCGTCACGCCGATACATTCGCCAACCACCGCGAGGAGCAAAAAAGTTGGGCGAGCGAGGCAGCCAACCGGCGCCTCGCTTTGCTTGCCCCTCGGCCCCTTCCCGACGCTCAGCCCAGAGGGCTGAACCCGTTGCCGAACATGCTCCGATCCAGAGCGTCAGAGCGTCCTTGCCGGATCCCGAAGGACACGCGACGCCCCAACGATCCGTCTACTTCTTGGCCGGAGCCTTCGCCTTCGCAGGCGCTGCCTTTGCCTTCGGCGCTGGGGCTTTCTTCACCGCCGGCTTGGTCGCGGCGGCGGCTGCTTTGGCAGCTGGCTTGGCCGCCGGCTTCTTGGCCGGTGCCGCTTTTGCTGCCGGCCTCGCCGCGGCTTTCGCGGGAGCCGCCTTCTTGGCAGCGGGTTTGGCTGTGGGTTTGGCCGTCGCCTTGGCAGCAGGCTTCTTGGCCGGCGCCGCTTTCGCCGCCGGCTTCGCCGCCGCTTTCGCGGGCGCCGCCTTCTTCACTGCCGGCTTCGCGACAGCCTTGGCCGCCGCCGGTTTCTTGGCCGGCGCCTTCGCTGCCGGCTTTGCCGCCGCCTTGGCAGGCGCTGCTTTCTTCACTGCTGTTGCGGCCTTCGCCGCGACTGCTTTTGCGGGTGCTTTCTTTGCCGGTGCCTTGGATGCCGGCGCTTTAGATGACTGCTTAGCCATGTCATGCCCCTTCACGTTATGCCGATGGCCGTGAATGACCCCGGCGCGCAATGCATATCTGACTCGCGTCTCGCTAGCCAGCGAAGCAATGGTATGATTTTCTCAACTTAAATTTTAGTTGCGATCCACACACAATCACACTCATCATCGCAAAAATCCGCTGCTGATCTTCTGACGTCGCCAGCAAATCGATACCGGCGTTCCCGATGCGATCTCGCCATCAAGATCCGAAGATTAGCGAGCGGCTTCACGCGTGATCCTTGGCCGTGAACATCATGACCCGCCGCGTCATCGAAGCGATCATCTTTTGCAGGCGCGCGGTTCGCGCGGATCACGAGCGCGATGCGACGGTCGATCTGAAGATCACCTTGTCAAGCATGGCTTGAGCACCGGCTTTCCGATTGACAGAATACTCTGTAGAACAGAGCATTCTGTATGAGATGCGATTGCGCCGTCGGTTTCGGCCATACAGAAGCAAATGGCACCGCAAAATCGCCAAGCCATATGGCGACAACCCAAGGCTTTGCCGCATTGGAGCCTGTTGATGAGCGCCGATGACATTATCCACCAGAGTACACGGCTCAGGATCATGGCCGTCCTGAACACGCTGGAAAGGCGCGAGACCCTGGAGTTCGTCCAGTTGAAAGCCATGATCGAAGTCACCGACGGCAATCTCGGAGCACATCTCGATACGCTGGCCAGAGCTGGCTATGTCGATATTGAAAAGCTTTTCGTCGGACGCCGACCGCAGACACGGATCAGGGTCACGACGGCCGGGCGGCGGGCGTTTCGCGGTCACATTGCCTTTCTTCGCAAGATCATCGATCAGGCAGAGGCAACGCGTCGCAGAAAATAGCAAAGCGACGAGCCTTGGTTCACCGCCTCACGATACGGCGAGCCGCCCGTCGACAGTTCGACGGCGGCGGAATTGCCGCGTGTTTCGACAAGGAGCGCGTTGTCATCACGGCTGATAGCCGAGACAGATGGCGCCGAGCGCGACGACGGCGCAGGAGCCGACCCGCCGGGGCGTCAGCGTCTCGCCTGCGCCCCCTTCAGGCCGCAGGCGCGAAAAAGATCGGAAAGAGAACGAGGTGCGTTCAGCGCAGGACGCGGCAACGGCCGTTATAGACCATCCAGCGATCGAAGCCCGAGACGCAGAACTCGACATTGTCGCCGATGGAGGCAAAGCCCTGGCCTTCCTCGATCAGATAGAAGATCGACCGGTCCCGGCCATCCGACAGGCTGACGGTTGCCCGGCAATAGTGACGACCGATCGGCCATTCCTCGCTCGCCTGCTGATAACGGTGCTGGCGAATGTCGCGAAAATCGGTGATGGCGACGTCGGGCAGATGAGGCACGTGATGCACCTGGTAGGAGAACCGATGCGTGATCTTGCTCAGCACCCATGTCTCGCCACAGATGCTGCCATCGTCCTCAGTATAGACGCCGAGGTCGGCCGCCTGGACCGCCCGGGTGACACCGAGAGGCGCGGCAAGGGGCGTGCAGAGCGAAATCAGGGCAGCAAGTGCGGATTTGGCGAAGCGAGTCATGGCAGCCTCTCAAGGTCGATTGCGCGCACTGTGCGGATTCGCTCGGCGGCGGTCAAGCGGTTGCCGAAACAATGGTTTCCAGAAACCGGCGCCGCGGGTAACGGCTAAGTTCCCCAAGGACTGATCGTGCGGTCGTAAGGAACGCGGCGATCGAAAAAGGCTATCCCGGCGGCGGGACCTGCTCGCCGGCCAGCCATTCCAGCGACCAGTGGGCCGGCTTGCCCACGGCGAGCAATTTGTGCAGTGCCGGCAGCATGGTTCGCAGTTCGCCTTCCAGCGTGAAGGGCGGATTGACCACCACCATGCCGGTGCCATCGAGGCTGGGATCGGAAGAGGCTGGCCTGATCTCGAATTCTATGTCGAGGATTTTCGAGATGCCGGATTGCTTCAGCGCTTTCCTGAAGGCGATCACCGCCTTGCGGTCCTTGATCGGATACCACAGCGCGTAGATGCCACTGGGCCAGCGCCTGTGCGCCTTCACCAGCCCGTCGACGAGGCGGCCGAACTCACCCTCTTCCTCGAAGGGGGGATCGATGAGCACCAGGCCGCGCTTTTCCTTCGGCGGCAGGTGCGCTCCGAGCGCAAGCCAGCCGTCCAGTTCCATCACCTTTGTCTGAAAATCGCCGGCGAACTCGATCTTCAGCCTGGCGGCGTCTTTCGGGTGCAGTTCGATCGCCGACAACCGGTCCTGCTTGCGCAGGAGATTGCGCGCGAGCAGCGGCGAGCCCGGATATTTCTTTACGCCGCCCTCGGGATTGAGCGAGCGCACCGCCGCCAGATAAGGCGTCAGCAGCGCTGCCGCCTTCGCATCGAACGAGGCATCTATCAGCCTGCCGATGCCGCCCTGCCACTCGCCTGTCTTGTGCGCTTCGAGTGACGACAGATCGTAGCGGCCAATGCCGGCATGGGTGTCGATGACGCGAAACGCCTTGTCCTTCTGCTTCAGGTAGTCGAGCAGGCGCGTCAGCACGACATGCTTGACGACATCGGCAAAATTGCCGGCGTGGTAGGCGTGGCGATAGTTCATGTGGGACCCCTGCCCCAACGTGGCGGCGGCTGCGAATTCGGATTTTCCGGTCGCCCGCCAGCAGAACGCATGGACAGCAAGAAACCGATCAGGCCGACCGCCATCAGCGAGAAGCCTATCGGCCGCGCGCGGCCGTCGATTTCCCCGACACCGGAGCGCAAGACAAGGTCGACCGCTCGCATCGGTATGTCCTCGGCATCGCCCGGGCCGACCGTGAAGACGTAAGCGCCAGGGCTGACGGTGGCGATCAGGCCAGCCTCGTCGCGAAAGATCTTGTCGGGCAGTTGCGGGCTGGCCTGGCGCGGATTGTCCACATGGTTGAACTGCAGCGTCGAGGCAAGCACCGTGCGGCCATTGGTGGCCGCGGTCAGCGTCAACACAGTGCGCTGCTGCGAAACGATGCGTTCGGCCCTCGCGGTCAGGTCCACCAGCACCCGCACCGGCGCATCGCGATCCCTAAGCGATACGGTCAACGGCTTGAATCGGCCCTGCTCGTAGACCCGCCAGGTGCCGATTTCGCGGCCGGAAAAATTGGCCGTCGCCCAGGGATAGATGAGACCGATGCCGGTGCCGGCCAGCAGGATCAGGACGAAGAGAAAGCGCATTCAGGCGGTCACCTTGCAATCAAACCTTGCCGGACGGTCGGCTTATATCGGCGCCGTCGCGCAGGCGTTCCATTTCGTCCAGCAGCATGTCGAGGCCGAGTTCGAAGGTCTTGTCGAATTCGGCGGCGCCAAAAAAGCGCCCGGCCTCCACGACGTTTGGATAGTCCCTGGCCAGTTGCTCGTCGCTGACCGTGTTCACCGCGGACGGGCCTCTGGAATAGCCCGCGTTCTCGTCCAGCACCGCGCCCATGAGATAATAGCCCACGGCGCGGAAGAGCCGCGCACTGAGTTCCGCGTCGAAGCCGCCATCCTTGAACAAGCCGATAATGCCGTTCAACCAGGCAAGGCAAGTCGGCGAATTCATCCGGTAGGTAACAATGAAAGTGGAATAGGCGGGATGCTCGCGGCCGATGCGGCGGAAATCGTCGACGGCAACACGCATTCTTTGCCGCCAGGGAAGGCTGGTGTCAGGCACTTCAAGGGCGCCGATCAGCCGGTCGATCAGCGCCTCGTGCAGATGCGCCACCGAGGGGAAGTGATGATAGATGCTCATGGCCTCGCAGCCGAGCGCGGCGGCGAGCTTGCGCATCGAAAAGCCGGAAAGGCCCTCCCTCTCGATCACCTCGAAAGCCGCGTCCTCGATCATTTCGCGCGACAGACGCCCGCGCGCTCTCTGTTTCGTGATTGATTGATCCATAGTGCCGCTTGACAACTTACAGTGTAAGGTTCATTTTCTCCGTCACCTTACATCGTAAGGCTAACAAAGACCAGAGGAGAAAAACCATGTCGTACCATCGCGTCGTCAAATCCGTGCAGTCTTCGTCCCAGCATGTGTTCTTGTCCGCCGCCGCGGCCTGTATCCTGTCGCTTGGCTCCGCGCCTGCCCATGCCGACGACTATGATGCAACCCTCAAGGACATACAGTCGACCATGGGCGGCGTACCAAGCTTTGTAAAACAGTTTCCCAAAACCGGTCTGCCCGGTGCCTGGGCCGAGGTCAAGGCCATCGAGCTCAGCGACAAGACGGCGCTGCCGCCCAAGGTCAAGTCGTTGATCTCCTTGGCCGTGGCGGCGCAGATTCCTTGCACCTACTGCATCTGGTCGGACACGCAGGACGCCAAGCGCGCCGGCGCCACGAACGAGGAGATCGAGGAAGCCGTGGCGATGGCGGCGCTGACGCGCCACTGGAGCACTATATTCAACGGCATGCAGGTCGATTTCGACACATTCAAGAAGGAAATGGGCGGGCAGTAAGCCCGCCGGCAAGAAGGAAATGGGGGCAGTAAGCCCGCCGGCAAGAAGGAAATGGGGGCAGTAAGCCCGCCGGCAAGAAGGAAATGGGCGGGCAGTAAGCCCGCCGGCAAGAAGGAAATGGCGGGCAATAAGCCCGCCGGCAAGAAGGAAGTGGGCGGGCAGTAACATAGCCAAGCTGGAGCACGGCGCCGCGTCAGGAGCGGTCTGCCACACGACAACAGGCGTCCCTGTTTTGTGGTTGCCTGAACGAGATGGCCCGCTGAGAAACGGACCATCTCGACCATTTTTGCGGCCCGCGCCAGTGCGGCGGTCAACCTGGATGCGTGGTCGCGCCATGGACAGCAGCTAGCCTATGCCCTCAAATGCCATTGCCGAGATGGTCGGCATTCCACTATGACTTCGATGCGTCTGCAGGCGAGAAGGGGATGTCGACTCATACCTTGGCGGATGAGGGACCTCGAATGCACAGAGGACACGGGCGGCCCGACAGAGAGAAATCGGCGTTAAAAATCATTCCTGCGGGCCGATTCTGCCTTCTGATTTTGACTCTTGGTCTGCTCTGCGCCGCTGCCAGTTGCGACGTGGATTCCGTCCGCAGAGAGATACTGGCAAAGTATTCACGGCCAAGCGTTTATGTCTGCAGTCCCAGCGGATTTGGGCAGCAATCTCATTGCAACCTGAAGATTTGACGCCTTCTGAATCGCTCTTCATTTCAGACAGTGCCCAGGGGCTACCCAGCCCGATGATCTCACAAGGACACTCCGCCCTGTTCCTCGACATCAGGCTTTTGATGGCACCCGAGAAGAGATCGCGGCAGCCTGTGAAATTTGCTTGGATCGAGCCAATATGCTGATTCAAAATGAAGAACCCCGGCCGTAGCCATCCGCGCCCGCGCCGGGAACGCGTCGGCCATGATTAACCAATGGCAAACACAATTGGTTAAGGAATCTCTAATTTAGTTGACTTGAATTTCCACAGGTATATTTTCAGGGCGTTGGGATGTGCAATTTGGGCGAGCAATCGGCGATGATGGCATGGGGCGCGTGATCGCGATCTTGGGGCGCATGGACTGCTGAACGGCAGATACAAGCCGGGCGGCAGCGGCCTCGTAACTCAGCTAGTGACAAGCGCACATCAGTGATGGCGATCCGCGGATGCGGAGATTGCCGCGTTTAAGGACGTGGCCGGGCAGTGCTTTGCCCTGCCCGGCGGTAGCGTGTGCGGTGCGTGGAGGAAAGCATGAGTAAGGTCATCAAGGTTCTGAAACTTGGTTCCAGAAACGATCAAAGGGGCAACGGCAACGACCATAACCGAGGCCGTGCGCTGGTCGCTGGAGGCGCGGGCTTCCTGGGATCGCATTTGTGCGAACGACTTTTGCAGGACGGATACGACGTCGTCGCACTGGACAATTTCCATACCGGCAAAAGATACAATCTCAATACGCTGCTGCGCGATCCGAGATTCAGCTGCATGGAGCACGACATCGTCGATGCTTTGCCTTTGGACCTTCGGTTCGACGAGATCTACAATCTAGCCTGCCCTGCTTCTCCGCCACATTATCAGGCAGATCCGATCCATACCTTCAAGACCAGTGTGCTTGGCGCGCTGAACCTGTTGGAACTCGCGCGTCGGAACAATGCCAAGATATTCCAGGCCTCGACTTCCGAGGTCTACGGCGATCCGTTCGTGCACCCGCAGCCCGAAAGCTATTTCGGCAATGTGAACACGCACGGACCGCGCTCCTGCTATGATGAAGGCAAGCGTTCGGCCGAAACCCTTTTTTTCGACTATTCGAGGACGTATGGCCTTGATATTCGCGTAGCCCGTATCTTCAACACCTACGGTCGTCGCATGCAACCCGATGACGGGCGCGTCGTCTCGAACTTCATCGTCCAGGCGTTGCGTGGCGAAGACCTGACCGTCTATGGCAGCGGCCTGCAGACCCGCTCCTTCTGCTACGCCGACGACCTGATCGAGGGTTTCATGCGGCTGATGAATGCGCCGAGTGCGCCTGCCCATCCGGTCAACCTCGGCAATCCCGGCGAATTCACCATCATGGAACTCGCGACACTGGTTGTCAGCTATACCAACTCCAGATCGAAAATCGTGCATCGGCCATTGCCGATCGACGATCCCAGACAACGCAAGCCGGATATTTCCTTCGCCAGGAGCAATCTTGGCTGGGAGCCGAAGATCAGCCTGGCCCAAGGGCTCGCGCATACCGTCGACTATTTCGACGCCCTGCTCTACGGGAGCCGGATTACCAAAGGGGCCGCGGCTTCATGAGCCAGCCGGCAGTCCTGGTGACAGGGGGAGCCGGCTTTATCGGCAGCCATACGTGCAAGCTGCTTGCCGCGGCCGGTTATCTGCCGGTCGCATTCGACAACATGTCCCGCGGCAATCGGAAATCCGTCGCCTGGGGTCCGCTTGTCGTCGGCGACATCCGCGACCGGGATGCATTGCAGGCGGCGATCGAAGCCTATCGGCCCGCATCCATCATCCACTTCGCGGCGCTTGCTTATGTTGGAGAGTCCGTCGCTCAGCCGGCCGAATACTATTCCACCAATGTCACGGGCACCATCGCCGTACTCGACGCCGCACGCGCGCATTCGATCGAGAACATCATCTTTTCCAGCAGTTGCGCAACCTACGGCGTTCCGGAAGCGCTGCCTATTCGTGAGACCTCTTCGCAAAATCCGATCAGCCCGTATGGGCGCACCAAGCTGATAGGCGAACAGATCATCAGCGACTATGCCAGCGCATACGGAATGAAGTTCGCCATCCTGCGCTACTTCAATGCCTGCGGGGCCGATCCCGACGGGGAGCTCGGCGAGTGGCATTCGCCGGAAACGCATCTGGTTCCCAGGGTGCTGATGGCGGCGTCAGGCATCATCGACGAGATCGAGGTCTTCGGCACGGATTATGAGACATCGGACGGGACTTGCGTGCGCGACTATATCCACGTCAGCGATCTGGCCCGCGCCCATTTGAAAGCTCTTCAACATTTGGAGGGCGGGGGACAAAGCCTGGCGGTCAACCTCGGCACCGGGCGAGGCGTGTCCATCAAGGAGATTGTCCAGGCGGTCAGCCGGATGACTTCAAGACCGGTTCCGGCCGTCTTCAGGGCCCGGCGCCCGGGAGATCCGGCCGAACTCTATGCCGATCCGAGCAAGGCGCGCGCGCACCTTGGCTTTGTGCCGCAGCTTTCCGACATCGACACGATCGTCAGGACCGCCGCCCCATTCTTCGGGGTGCGGACGAAACCGACGATACTGCCACCAAGCGACGGCGCGGTAGCGGTCGCTGCTCGATAGATCAGAGATAGCGCGGGTGGCAGCTTGCGCGTTGGCCAAATCCGCTGGGGCTGCAGATGTAAGGCGAGCCTCCTAACAACGCACCTTCATCGACAGGACTGAAAGCGACTTTCACGGGTCCCGTTGTGCGGATCGCGATCGGCGGTGGCGGAGCAAAAGCGTAAGTTCTTTCAGTGGTGCGGATAGTCCTTGTCATCAGCACCTCAGGCTCGATCCTGAGCGAACGCACGATGTATCCAGCCTGGACCGGTCGGACTGAAGGCTTGCTCCGGAGCGGATGCGCGACCGGTGCAATGAGGACGGAACCGGTTCTGGTCGTATCCATCCCCTGACATCCTGCAACCAGAGAGGTCATCGCCACCACAACAATAGAGAGAGCTTTCTTGCTTAGGCGAGAAGCGCCCATTGCGGAATTGTTCCCCATGTGTCCCTTGCCTTTGAGTATAAGCTGGGGCGCGTTGCGACACCTGCGCCGCTTTACGCCGTTTCAGTGACCACTCGCACATCACACACAAATATTAGACATCACTAATTATTAAATTTTATGAAAACCATATGGTGTTGGATCCATCGTCTCGCCGTTCTGTCAGAGAGAAGTGATTGCGCCAATCGGCGGTCGCTGCGCCGACAATTCCAGCCGGACTGCTCAACGTTTTATAAGCGATTCGCAAGCTTCTTCACAGGCCTGGCAAAAGCGGCCTGCCTGAATCCGCCCCTCCGGACACGCCGTCACCGATGTGGTATCGGGAGGGGCCAACGGAGCCAGGAACGGCGCCTGCCGCGGCGAATAGGATTCGCCCGACCTGCTGTAAGCTTCTGATTTCGTGCATGTCGTTGTCCCGGAACCGAGGACACTTCCGAGCCATATGCATCAGTTCTTGGAGTCGATCAACTTGCGGGCCTCTTCGAACCGCGCGGCCTTGGTATCACCAGATTCGAATTTTCGGTATTCGTCGGAAGGACCTTCGGGAGTTCGTTTGAAACTGTACCATTCTCCGTCCGGATCCTTGCGTTGCTCGATCGTTCCATCCTTGATTCGGTGGCTGTAGCAGGTGCGGCGCTGTTTGCCCTTGTAGCTCTTGGACCGCCAAGCGACATCCATGCACATCTTGCCGTCTTTGGTCACCAGCCACCTGCCCTCTGCGACAGACGCTGAATCCTGCCCCGACGTCCAGGCCTCAAGGCGCCGATTGCCCTTCGCGAAATAGGCCGCTCCATTTTCCCATATCCATGTGCGATCGGCATACAGAAGCTGCAGCTCATAGGCAGTTGGAACAGTGGCGGCAATTGGAGCAATAGCGCTATCCGCTTTTGCAGGTGCGCTGTCCTTGGCGGCAGCCGCGTGGGACGTTCCCGGGAGGGCCACCTGGCCGCAGAGGGCCAGGACAAACAGGAGCAGCGTGAAACGTGCGGACCGACGACGTTCCCTGCGCCGCAGACGATCTACGCCATGCGGCGGCGACCTGGTCGGAGCTATCGGTACAATCAGCGTTGGCATGTCTGTACGGCCCGGGGCAGCGCTATCGGCGCGACAGCCTTTGCGAATTATTTAACAGCCGCGGGAGCTGCGATGTCAACTTTCGCGGCGCCCGCTGTCGCCAAAATTAAGGATTGCGTCGTATACTCCCTCGCCTTTGACAATCGCGCGCAAAAGCAACATCCGCAGACGTCAGAGAGGACGCGGTTCCAAATGGGCGACGATCCGGAATTGAATCAGGCCGAGGTTCAGCAATACCTGCAGCAGCCGATCGCTCGGGACCCGGCTGCTCGCAATTACCTGAACCTCGACACGGCGATCTTGCTGGGGATCCTGTTCATCGCGGTCGTGTTCAGGTTCCACAACATAACCTTGCCGCTGGTCGACGCTTTCAGCTGGCGCGAGACAAGCACGGCAATGATGGCCGACAATTTTCAACAGCGCAGCTGGAACATCTTCTTCCCGGAGGTGAGTTGGACCGGACCCGGCCCGAGTTATCAGGGCCGCGAGTTCCAGATCGTCAGCTATCTGACCGCCCTGCTCTACCAACTCTTCGGCTGGCACGACTGGTTTGGCCGCGTGGTTGCGGCCTTCTTCGGTCTGGTGACGGTGTTTTCGCTGCACAGGTTGACGGCGCTATGCTGGGGCCAAACGCATGCCCATGCGGCGGCGCTCGCCTACGCGCTGATGCCGGCGGCGATCATGATCGACAGCTCGTTCCTGCCCGATCCGTCGATGCTGGCACTGGTAACAACAGGCGTTTGGCTGTTCGCCAAATATTGGGCTGGCGGCAGCCGATGGCTTTTGCCGCTCGCCGCCGTCAGCTTCACGCTCGGTGCGCTGGCAAAGCCGCCGGGCGTGGCGGCGGGCGCCGTCATCTTCTACCTGATGGTGCGCTGGATTCTGCAGAAGAAACGACGGCAGGCGACTGAGGTCTTCCTGTGGGGATTTTTGAGCCTGGCCATCATCGGCGCCTATTTCAGCTGGGCCATCTATCTCGGCCGCAGCTATCCACCCTATCACGTCGCGGGCAGCGGCTACATCTGGAACTCCGGATTGTGGACGTTCGTCAATGATGGCTTCTACTTCAAATCCGTGTGGAACACCTCTGTCTGGTGGTTCTACGGCTATCCGTTCATGGCGCTGATCGCGGTCGGTTTCTGGATACCGCCCGGACCCGCCGAAGACCCGACGAAGCGCACCCTTTCGGCCATTCCCTATATTTGGCTGGGTGCGGCCATGATCGTCTACCTGGCGGCGGCGCGCGAAATCACCAGCAACCCCTGGAATTACCACATTTTCCATGTGCCGTTCGCGATGTTCTGCGGCCGCGGCGCGCTTCTTCTGGCAACGTTTGCATCGGGAACCGTTCTGTCGCCGGTCGTGCTGCGTTCGATCTGTATCGTTGTCGTGACCCTCGTGTGGTCGACCTTTCCTCTCGTGAGGACAATGAAGGCGCCGGTCGCGATGAACGGCAAGCTGCTCGGCGAGGAGTTGGCGCGGTTGGCGCAACCGGGCGACCTCGTCGTGGCCATCGCGCCGGAGGTCGGCGATCCCGTCGCCGTCTACTACAGCAGGGCACGCGGCTGGGTGTTCCCGCCTGGCGGAGGCGATGTCGAATGGTCGAAATTCGTCGCGGACGACGCCACCGCGATCGCTCAGCTCGAGGAGTTGCGCGGTCAAGGCGCGGATCTGTTCGGCACGGCCAAGAACGCTGCCGACAATCAGGACCAGTTGTTCATCGAGCATCATGGGGGGGTCGTCGACTATCTGGACAAGACCGCAACCAAGCTTGTGGATTCGGATGCTTTGCTGGTCTATAGGATCACCCGTCCATGAGAGCTGCGACAGCTGTGGGCCTTGACAGGATATGGCCCGACGGCTCAGCGGCCACGCATCCGCCCCGCGGAAGGCCGGCAAGGCGGTGGGCCAGGCGAACCGCCCCAGGATGACGCCTTGGACGTTCAGTCGCCACGATGCCGCCGCTGGAACTCGGCGGTGAAAACCGGCGGAGAATTGGTTGAAAAGAGCAATCTCGATAATGGTGACGCTGGCCCTGCTGGCTTGGCTGGCAAGCGACTCGCGCTGGCGGATGGTCGGCGATGCCTTCGACCGCATCACGCCAGCTACGTTCGCGGTGGCGACGATCGCCTTTTTCGTCACCTATGTCTTGCGTGCGCTACGCGTCTGCGACGAGTTCCGCGACGAGGTGAATGGCCGTTTCGGAGCCTGCCTGCGCGTCATTCTGATCCACAATGCGATGATCAACGTCGTACCCTTCCGGGGCGGCGAGACGGCCTTTCCCTTGCTCCTGCGCCAGGTCTTCGGCGTGCCGATCATGCGCGCCAGCGCCTCGCTGCTGTGGTTCAGGCTGCAGGACGCTTTCGTCGTCGGCGTGCTGGCGCTGGCGGTGTGGCCGGGCCTGCATGCGGCGATAAGGATCGCTGGGATCGCCGCCTTGATCGCTGCCGCCTGGTACCTGCCGCGCTGGGCGCGCGCGCCGCATGACTGGGCCGGGCGCGGCAGGATCGTGGCGAAGCTCGGCCTGCTGCGCGACACCTTCACCGAGGCGACCGGGCGCTCGCGTTACGGCTGGTGGTGGACGATCGCCAACTGGTCGCTGAAGCTCGCCGTGCAGGGATGGCTGCTGGCCCTGATACTGGGAACATCCTTCACGACGGCCTTTCCAGGCGTCGTCGGGGCCGAAGGCGCCGCAATATTGCCGGTGCAAGGCGTCGCCGGCTTCGGCACTTATGAAGCGGGAGCGGCGGCGGCACTGCTCACATCCGGAATTGCGATGAAGAGCGGTCTGCAGGCGGCACTGGCGCTGCACCTGTTCATCTTCTGCTCGGCTATCGCCACCGGCGCTATAGCCTGGCTGTTTCCCTCGAAATCGACGCTGCCAGGGACTCCGGCCGTCGGACCTGCAAGGAAGCCATCCCAATGAACATATTGCCCATCCCTGCTTCGGGGCTGCCTGATGGCGCGATGATGCCGGACCATACGCTGTCCATCGTCGTGCCCATGTACAACGAGGCCGAAAACGTCGAGCCGCTGCTGACGCGGATTCACCAGGCGATGGAGCGCTACGAGCAGCCGTGGGAGGTCGTGCTGGTCGATGACGGCAGCACCGACGCGACGGTGAGCGAGATCAGGCGCCTGGCTGCGCATTATGGCCCGCATGTGCATGCGGTCGAACTCGTGCGCAATTACAAGCAGACCGCCGCGATGCAGGCCGGCATCGACGCGGCGCGCGGCGATGTCATCGCCACGATCGACGGTGACCTGCAAAATGATCCCTTCGACATCCCGCGCATGGTCTACCGCCTGCTGAGCGAGGATCTCGACTTGGTGGTCGGCTGGCGCAAGGACCGCCAGGAGGGGCTTTTGATGCGCAGGCTCCCTTCGCGTATCGCCAATGCGCTGATTGCACGCGTCACCGGCGTGCGCCTCAAGGACTATGGCTGCAGCCTCAAGGTCTATCGCGGCAGCGTCATCCGCAGCGTCAAGCTCTATGGCGAGATGCACCGCTTCATCCCGGCATGGCTGGCTACCGTGACGACCCCCAGACGCATCGCGCAGGAGGTTGTGACGCATCATGCCCGCATCCACGGCCAGTCCAAATACGGCATTTCGCGCACCTTCAGGGTCGTGCTCGATCTGGTGTTCATGTATTTCTTCATGCGCTATCGCACACGGCCCGGACATTTCTTCGGTGGCATCGGCATCGCGCTTGGCGCGCTAGGTTCGCTGATACTTGCCTATCTGCTTTGCCTGAAGCTGTTTTTCGCGCAAGACATCGGAACACGGCCGATGCTGTTCACTGGCTTCTTTCTGCTGATCGCCGGAGTGCAGATGGTGACGTCGGGCGTGCTGGCGGAAATGCTGGCCCGCGTCTATCACGAGGCAAACGGATCATCGGCCTATGTCGCGCGGCCACGGCCGGCGCCCGGCGACGATGACGGCTGGCTCCGCCCGAGCCGGCCTTCATGAGGAGATCGGAACGCCAGGGATATTCATGGCCACGAGCCCGTGGCGGTCGAAGGGCAAGAGATAAGGCGCAACCCTGCGCCCACCTCTCGCCCTCGACTCGTGCCCCCAGCGAAGACCTCGGCGGCAGCCCTCGGTCAGGCACCGCCACTTACACATGTCGCGGCGAATAGGATTCGCCCGACCTGCTTTAAGCTTCTGATCTGCATGTCGTTGTCCCGGAACCGAGCACACTTCCGGGCGACATGCATTCTGATTTTATGCATGTCGTTGCCCCGGAACCGAGGACACTTCCGGGCGACGTGCATTTAGGTCCAATGCTCTAGTAACGCGAACGGCAGCTGGCGCGCTGGCCGAAACCGCTCGGGCCGCAAATCCAGGGCGAATGCCCCAGGAACTGACCGCCATTGCCCGGGCTGTAGGAAACCTTCACCGGTGCCGGCCTATCAATCCGTTGCGGCCGCACGAAGGCCGCGTAGGCCTCCTCCCTGGTACGCGTCACGACGCTCATCTGTGTAAGCGGTTTGCGGTAGAGAAGCTTTGTCTTGACGTGATGGACCTTCCCAGCGTGATGGGCCATTTTGCCGAACCCGTAGTCGATGGTTCGCCCGTTGATCGAGCCGGTCTTGGTTGTATCCATGGTCTGGCAGCCGGACACCATCGAGACGAGCACAAAAGCAGCAACAGCACAGGTATATTTTCTGCCGTTGTTGGCCAAATGTTCCATAACCCTGTTCATCTGCATCTCTCTACCCTTAAACATAATTCGGTTATGTGCGGGTGATATACTTTATAGTCGGCTTCTTTCCGCACTTTTTAAGTGATCATCGCCACTCAATCTGCATACGTATATTAGAACGAACTTATTAAAATTCGTGCAAACAGCATAATGAACACAGTCTTTCGGTGTTCGCTCGGATATGACGAAAATTCGATTGATTGCATCGGAGGCTGGCGGGGAGCCTGGCGTGGGGGTGCTTCGGCAAACGAAGCCTCCGCACCGGTGGCAACGACGGCGATCGGCGCTCAGGCTGGCAGAGTCGAAGGGCTGTTGCAGGTGTTAGGGGACGCTCAGCGCTGCGTTTCCCAACCTGGATCGAAGTAGAAATTGCGGGCGCCGATTTCGCCCATGCCGGCGCCCGAAACTGGGAAAGCCATCTTGACGAGATGAACGGCGCCGGCACCCTGCTGCAGTCCGTAAATGCCCTCCAGGCCGCGGCCGTAAAAACCCGCGAGCGGAGCCGTTAAAGCCACGCCGGCGAGCGAAGCCTGCAAGACAAATTTGCCGATACTTGGCCGCAGGGAAATCTTGTTCTCGGTGACGTGCTTGGCAATGATCACGATGGTCAGCAGGCTATATAAAGCTGCATTGAACGCGGCGAACCAGTAAAAACCCGTGGCGCTCTGCGGATTTTGTACAAGGAGCACGGGCAACGACGCACCGACGGCAAGCGCCACATAGGGGATGACGACACGAACCGGCAGGAGATCCTTCGGGCCGCGGCCCTTCGGCGTGACGCGAAAATCGACAAACGATTTGGTCAGATAGTCGCGGACGGCCGACAGCGTGCCCGCCAGCACCCACGGCCAGCGCGCGAAGAAATGAAACAGCATACCTTCCCAGCTGAGTGCCTTGGCCGTTACCGGTCGTGAGAGCGCGAACGCCTTCAACATCATCACCAAGACGATCGGCGTAACCGAACTCGGCGCATAGTGGAGAATGAAATCCAGATACGTCACATTGGCGAAGTTCCGGCCAGAAAACAGCGCGTAGATCGGCATGAGATACGTGGAGAGCGCGAGCAGTGCGAACAGCGGGTACCAAAGCTGGCAGAAAACGAACTGCAACCTCAATCGCAACCTCAGCTTGGAGAGATACATGGGCGAGTATTCGAGCAGGATGGTGGTCAGGCTCCTCGACCACTGGAATTCCTGAGTGACGAGGTCGGCGAAAGTCTGCGGGCCATCACCGTGCGCAATGGCGTCGATTGCATGCACGCCGCGCCAGCCCCCCGCGTTGATCAGCATGGAGGTCGAGTGGTCTTCGGCCAGTTCTGGGCCAAGCCCGCCCGCCTGCTTCAATGCGGCGGTGCGCACTGCATAGTGCGAGCCTATGCACAGTGGCGCTCCGACGCTCGTGTAGCCGGACTGCAGCAGGCCGTGCAGCATTCCCTCCACGAACAGTCGGCCGCGGGCCGACCAACTCTCGGCGGCATTGTTGTCGCAAATGCTCGGCGCCGAGACATAGCCGACAGCGGGGTCGGCGAAGGCCGCCAGCATCTCGCGCAGATAGGTCTGCGTCGGCACGTGATCGGCGTCCATCTGCGCGACGAAGTCGTAGCGTTCATAGCCGTAGTGATCATAGAAGAAGGCGAGATTGCCTTCCTTGCAACGGGTTCGGCGCGGCCAGGTCTTGCGATGATAGTCTTCCCGGCCTCGCCGCGTCGAAATCTGGATGTTTCGCGCCTCGCACCATGCGATCGTCTCCTCGGAAGGGTCCTCGTCGGCAAGCCAGGTGTCGTGAGGATAATCCTGCGCAAGCATCGCCTCGAGCGTGCGCGCAACCACGAAAAACGGTTCGGATGGCGCTTTCGTCACCACCATCGCCACACTCGAACTCGCAGCGACCGTGTAAAATTTGGACGGCCTTTTCGACACAAGCACGAATAACAGAAAATACATCGGCATCAGCGTCAGCCAGGCCAGCACCGTCGTCGCGAAGGCGTATGGCCCGATGTACTCGACATGCTCGGGCCTTAGCCACCAGATCCAGAAAAAACCGAGCGTGACGAACCAGAATGCCAGCGCCAGCCTCAGGATCCATTGCTGAGTGGCAGACAGGACGGGAACCAGAAAAGGGCCCTTCTGCGCCGCCTTGGCCAGAGCCGCCCGAGACCCGCGTTTCGGCCTCGTCTTACCGCTGATGGTCGCTACGTCCGCGGAAACACTCATACACGTACCGCCGCCACTCTAAGCGTCAGCCGAAGACGGCCGACAACCTTCAACCCCGGCGCCAGAATCCATCGCAAATTTATTAGAGTCAACTAAATTAAGAGCTTCTTAACTATGCTTCTTGGGAACTGGTTAACCTAGCGCCTTTGAAGCGCCGGGCCGATCCGGCGGTCGCGTGCGCCCGACCAACGCTGGACAGGCAAGCCGGACGTTTTGCGTTGAGGAATTCACCGAGAGGGGGATGGTCCCCATGTCTGGATGAGGACAAGCAGCGTTAACCACGTTGCGAGCGCCAAGGTTAAGCAACCGTTAATTGTGCTTGACTCTTGGCCCCGACCGGCTCTTAAATTAGCTAGGGATGATATATCGGGATGTTGACGCGAATTTGTGAGTATCGCGGCGAACTTTCTCTCTGAAGCTCTTCAGTATCGGAGCCTTGAGGGATAATTTTGGGTGGGTCCGTGCAAAGTTCGCACACTCGCCAATGGTCGCTCCGAAATCCCGCAGATTACGCCAATAGAGCCGATGGGTGTTGGATGGGCGTGTCGATCAGGCATCGACGCGCCGGGCGAAGCCTTGGCTTTCGTAGGAAGTCGGGCCTTGGGAGGCAAACAATGAAACGCTCCGCAGCAAATGCGCTTGTAGTCACGCTGGTTTTGGGCGGAAGCGCCGCGTTCCCCACGGCGGGAGGCGCCGGCTCCGTCCCCGTGACGGACCCCGTTCAGACGAGCAGCGCCGCGTCGGCATTCGGGTCGTACGATCCGTATGGCGATTTCACCAATGACAAGACCGCCAGCATCGAGGAACTGTTCCTGCCTTGGGAAGACGTCGATTTATCGACGCTGCCTCTGGCCGATGCTTATGCCCAGCAGCGCGGGCGCTCGCTGTTGATCACGATCGAGCCGTGGACCTGGTCGAAGGACTGGCGCATCACCCCGCCCGAGCTGCGAGACGGCATATTGGGCGGCAGATATGATGCCAATATGCAGGCGATCTGCGGCTTGGTGGGACAGATGAAAAGCCCGGTGACCATTCGCTGGGCGCAAGAAATGGAAGACAAGAACGGTCGCTTCACCTGGGCCAACTGGGCACCGAAGGACTGGATTTCCGCCTACAAGCGCGAAGTCGATATCTGCCGCAAGGCCGCCCCCACGGCCAAATATATGTGGTCGCCCAAAGGCGATGAAGGCTTGGAAAAATACTACCCTGGTGACGACTATGTCGACGTGATCGGCCTGTCGGTGTTCGGCCTGCAGAAAAAGGACAACGACGAGGCCGGTCACGACCGTACGTTCGCCGAGTTGCTGAAGCCAGGCTATGATCGCGTTGCGGGGTTCAACAAGCCGATCGTGGTGGCGGAACTCGGCTATGTCGGCAAGCAGGACTATGTTTCGAAGTGGCAGGACGATTCTCGCAAGTCCTATGCGGAGTTCCCGGCGCTGACTTCAGTTGTCTACTTCAACCAGAAGGAAGTGTGGCCGTGGCTGGGGGGCTATGGTCTGCCCGACTGGAGGGTGACCCAGCACGTCCTGCCGTAGACGCGTCGTCCCGATGCGTCCCGACACGATCGGGATGGATCTCCATCTTTCTGTTTGTTTGCCATCCATGCCGAACCAGCGTTTCGGCATGATGGTGAGGCGTGGCGTGAATCAGTCCGTGGAGTAGTTCCGTGAAACGAGTGCTGGGTAATTGTCTTGGAGCGGCATTCGCCTGCTCCGTTCTTGTTCTTGCCTTACAGGTCCCCGCGACAGCCAAGACAGCGGCCAAAATCGCCGAGCAGGCGCAAAAGGGCGCCGTGGTGCCCGACGAAGGCGTCTACCGGATCTATCAGAACCGTTCGTGGATGTGGGGCAATCACGGGGCCGCGTTCTTTGCCGTCAGGCAGCGGCAATTTAACGCCTGGTCGACGGAAAAGGGCCAGCCGGGCTATGGCGACGGGATATGGTTCATCCCCGGCGGCGGCAAGTTGTGCTACCGCGCGCAATGGCACGGCTCCTGGGGCGTGAAGGGCTCAATGACCTGCTTCGAGCATCGCCAGACCGGCAAGGCGATCTACAAGCGCAAGTCGCCTGATGGCGAGTGGTACGTTTTCAGGAGTTCGCATCGGAACCGGTCGGACGAGTCCGCGAAATTGAAATACGGCGACTACGTCACCAGGAAACAGACACGGATCAAGGCAAGGCTTTAGAACCGTCCTCCGCGAAAGCCGCCGGGCTGGAGTTGTTCATCGTTCCAGGCGAACGTCGAACTGCTCTTCGTTCTAGCGCAATTCGCCAGGCAAGGCGCTGCGCGCTTTTCCCGGGATAGGTCCACACTTTCCGTGGAATTGCTCTACGCCTTGCGCTCCCAGCGGCGGTCCGCGGCTTGCTGCCAGTAGGTCACGGCGTGGCCGGCGTCCTTCATCGTCTTCCAATGCGCCCGGGCCATCTCGACCTGGGCCGCGTCATGGCCGTCGAACAGGAACACCGCACGCTCATAGCCGCCGAGGTCGGGCGGAGCCGCGCCGTCTACGAGGAACCTGATCTTGGCTTGGTTGGGATTGCCCTCGCCGGTGGTCAACAGGATTGGCTGTTCACCGGGATAAGCTTCGCGATCGGTCGCGTGCGCCAGGAAAGAATCGTCGCGGAAAGTCCACAGATGCTGGTCGAGCGCGTCGCGCCGCTCCTCGGTGCCGGTCTGCACCACGGCGCGCCAGCCGCGATCGACGCTGCGCTCGAGCAGGCCCGGCAGCGCATCCTCCAGCGTCGATTCGGTCAGATGGTAGAACAGCACATCGGCCATGGACGAACGTCAGCTCTCGTAGTGATCACGCACCAGCCGGTCCAGCAGCCGAACGCCGAAACCCGAACCCCAGGACTGGTTGATCTCGTTCAACGGCGAGCCCATCGCGGTCCCGGCAATATCGAGATGCGCCCAGGGCGTGTCCTTGACGAAGCGCTGCAGGAACTGCGCGGCAATGATCGCGCCGCCGTAGCGGCCGCCGATGTTCTTCATGTCGGCGTTCTTGGAATCGATCAGCTTGTCGTATTCGGCGCCGAGCGGCATGCGCCACAGCCGTTCCTGCGTTGACTGTCCGGCCGCGGTCAGCCTTTGCGCCAGTTCGTCGTCGTTGGAGAACAGGCCGGCATAATGCAGGCCGAGCGCAACCATGATGGCGCCGGTCAGCGTTGCCAGGTTGACCATGAATTTCGGCTGGAAGCGGTCGTTGCAGTACCACAGCGCGTCGGCCAGAACGAGGCGCCCCTCCGCGTCGGTGTTGAGCACCTCGATGGTCTGTCCGGACATGGAGGTGACGATGTCGCCGGGGCGCTGGGCATGACCGTCGACCGCGTTTTCGACAAGCCCGATGATGCCGACGACATTGGCCTTGGCTTTGCGCGCGGCAAGCGCATGCATCAACCCGGTCACGGCGGCGGCCCCGCCCATGTCGCCCTTCATGTCCTCCATGCCCGAGGCCGGCTTGATCGAATTGCCGCCGGTGTCGAATGTGACACCCTTGCCGACGAAGGCGACGGGCCTGTCCTTCGGCTTGCCGCCGTTCCACTGCATGACCGCCATGCGGGCGCCCCGGGGCGAGCCTTGCGCGACGCCGAGCAGCGAGCCCATGCCGAGCTTCTTCATCTCCTTCTCGGTCAGGATCTCGACGTTGACGCCGAGTGCCTCGAGTTCCTTGGCGCGGGCGGCGAACTCGACAGGTCCCAGCACGTTTGCCGGTTCGTTGACGAGATCGCGTGCCAGAAGCACACCGTCGATCACCGCCTCGGCATCGGCGAAAGCTTTCTTGGCGCCTGCGGGGTCGGCGGTATGGATGGTCACCTTGACCGGCTTTTTCGGATCGGGCTTACCGTTCCCTTGGCCGCCCCCTTGGCCGTCGTCCTTATCCTTCCTGGTCTTGTACTTGTCGAAGGAATAGCTGCGCAAAAGAATGCCCGCCGCGAGGTTCGCGGCGTCCTTGCCATCGGGCGAAGCGCCGGCCAGGTCGAGCACCACGGCCACGTCGGTTGCCTTGCGCAGCGATGCCGCAATGGTGCCGCCGAGCTTCAGCCAGGCATATTCGTCGAGCCCCGCGACCTTGCCGGCGCCGATCGCGACCAACCTGTCGAGCGACGTCGTTTCCGGCGCCAGGATTTCGACGATGCCGGCGAGCTTGCCGGTAAACTCGGCGATCGGGAAAGCCCGATCCAGCGTCTTGCCCGGATCGTAAGCCCTGGCCGCATCGCTCAGGCCGCCATTATCCGCCGACAGCACGAAGACCGTGCCCTTCCTGCTCGCCGCCGCCTGGGGCGCGGCGAATTTCGCAAAGGCGATCGACGGTCTCGGGTTCATCATGTCCTGCTTTCGGGGATTGGGCGACTTTGCGCGAAGCGGTTTGAAGTGATCCGCGACATTTGGTCGTTTTCCGGCATTTGGCAAGACTTTGCCAAAATGGCTACCCATATGAGACGTGGAATCGAAGGCGATTCGTCGCGGCACGGCCCCGCTTCATGCCGCAACCTGTTGTTAACCATCGATGTTCGTCCTTTCTTATCCATTGCCGCCGACACTCCGATCCGCTGCGGCACGCGACGTGGGACGGGAACCAGATCGCCTGCCTGATGCAGCCCAACGGAGCCAGTTGTGCGGGCGTCGCCGGACAGCTACCCTTAGCGTGGTGGCATGATGCCGTTCGAGAAAATCGAGTAAAGCCTTCATGAAGGTCATTGAACGCTACATCATGCGGCGCACTTTCGTTGTCTTCATCGCAGCGCTGGTCTGGACGCTGGCCATCGTGTGGACGACGCAGGTGCTGGCCAAGATCAATCTGGTCACGGACAGCGGCCAGTCGGCCTTGACCTTCTTCGAGGTCGCGTCTCTCATTCTCCCTTCCATCGTTCCGATCGTCGTGCCTTTCGCGCTCGTGGTGGCGGTCGCGCAGACACTCAGCGTGATGAATTCGGATTCGGAACTCGCGGTGGTCAATGCATCGGGTGCCTCGCGCTGGACCATCGTGCGGCCGATCATGCTGCTGGCGCTGGCCGCCAGCGTCTTTTCATTCGCCGTGGACAACGGCATCGACCCCTATGCACGACAGAAGAACCGCGCCCTGGTGGCGGAGTCGCGCGCCGACCTTTTGTCGCTGATCATTCAGGAAGGCACCTTCCGCAAGATCGAGGAAGGACTGTTCCTGCAGATTGGCGAGCGGCTTCCCGACAACCGGCTGGGTGGCATCTTCGTCGCCGATTCCCGTGAGGAAGGCGTCAATCTCGTCTATTATGCCAAGACCGGCAGCATCATCGAGCGGGGCGGCGAAAAGGTGCTGATGATGAATGACGGCGTCATCCATCGCAAGACGCTGACAGGCGACCTCAGTGTTATCCGGTTCACGTCCTATGCCTTCGACATGTCGGCCTTCATGTCGGCGGCCAACCAGGTGACGCTCCTGCCAAAAGACCAGACCACCCAGTACCTGCTCAATCCAAGCCCCAACGACAAGAACTACCAGCAAAGTCCGCAGGAGTACCGGGCGGAGATCGACCAGCGGTTTTCGGAATGGACATACTCCATGGTTTTCGCACTGATCGCGCTCGCGGTCGCGGGAGACGCGCGTTCGCATCGCGAGGCGCGCGTCAATCCGCTGATCACCGCCATCGCGATATCGCTGTTCGTACGCTGGCTGGGGTTCTTCGCCGCAAGCAAGGCCGACGAGGTCCCGCAATATTCCTATGTGGTGTATGGCATACCGATCGCGGCTTCCGCGGTGGCGATCTGGTTCATCGTGTCGAACCGGACCATGGAACTGCCGGTTGCCTGGGCGGACTGGATGACAAACCTGGCCAGCCGCATCGGTGACGGGTGGAATGCCCTCAAGTCTCGTTTGTCCAGGCGCGACACCTCGGGCCAGGGAGTCGGCTGATGGGCTGGACGCTGGGCCGTTACTTCTTCTTCCGTTACGTGGCGATCACGATCTGGTTCTTCATCGGCCTTCTGGCGCTGGTGTTCCTGATCGATTTCACGGAATTGTCGGGCCGCACCACTGGCCTGCCGGGCTTCACCTATGGGACGGCGATGGCCATTTCAGGCCTTCGAATGCCCATGATCATGCTGCAGACGGTGCCGTTTGTCGGCTTGTTCTCGGCGATGGCGACGCTGGTTTCGCTCAACCGGCGTTACGAACTCGTCATCGCGCGGTCCGCGGGTGTCTCCGCCTGGCAGTTCCTTTTGCCGTGCTGCATCGGCGCATTGCTGTTCGGCGTCGTGTCGGTCGGGATCATCAACCCGCTTGCCGCCCACGCTTTCTCCTTGTCCGAACAGATCGAGACCGAGCTGCGCTCCGGCAAGTCCAATACCGTTTCAGCAGATGCCGCGCCCTGGATTCGCCAGAAAACCAGTTCCGGCGACACGATCATCGGCGCGCGGGCTATCCTCGACCAGGGCCTGGAGATGGCCGACGCCGTGTTTTTCATCCTCGACCAGCAAGGCAACATCGTCGAGCGCAAGGACGCGGCACGGGCCTACCTGCGCGACGGCTATTGGGAATTGCAGGATGTGAAGACCTTCAGGAACGGCACCATCCAGCCCGTCGCGAGCGATCGTGTGCCGACCAATCTGAAGCCGGAATTCGTGCAGGAGCGGCTGGCGCGCCCGGAGACAATTCCCTTCTATGACCTGCCCGGAAAAATCGAGGTTGCCCGTTCCTTCGGCCTCAAGGCAAATGCCTTTGCCATGCAGTTTGATTCGCTGGTGGCGTTGCCGTTCCTGCTCGTCGCCATGACGCTGATTGCTGCAACAGTTTCAATGCGATTTGCGAGGATGGGACAATCGGCAACGATGATTCTGGGTGGCGTCGTTGCCGGGTTTCTGCTTTATGTCGTTTCGGTGCTGGTGAAGGCGTTCGGCGTGGCGGGGTTCGTGCCGACTGCCATAGCCGCCTGGGTGCCGGTCGTGGTAGCTATGTTCTTCGGGGTGACTTTCCTGCTATACAAGGAAGACGGCTAGTGAGGGAGGCGTTTTTGCCCAGCGACAGGCAGGCCCATTTGGCGCGCCTTTATGCGGCGAGCGCCTTGGCGTGCCTGCTTGCCTGCGGCGTCCCGCTGCCGGCCTTCGCGCAGGAGGTCGGCAACTTGGCGACCACCGTTCCATCCGGTTCGCAGATGCTGCTGGCCGCCGACACGCTGGAATACAACAACGACAACCAGACCGTGACCGCCGTCGGCGGCGTGCAGATCGACTACGGCGGCAACCGCCTCGTCGCCCAGAAGGTCGTCTACAACCGCAACACCAAGCGGATGGTTGCCAGCGGCAATGTCGAGATCGTCAACAGCGACGGCACCAAGATCAATTCGCAGCACATCGACATCACCGACGATTTCGCCGACGGTTTCGTCAACGCGCTGCGCGTTGAAACGGTCGACAAGGCCTATTTCGCCGCCGAAAGCGCCGAACGCATGGGCGGCGTGCTGACCACCTTCCACAATGGCGTCTACACCGCTTGCGAACCGTGCGAGGACAAGCCCGACAAGGCGCCGACATGGCGCGTCAAAGCCAGGAAGATCATCTGGAACGGTGAGAAGAAGACGGTTCGCTTCGAGAACGCGAATTTCGAGTTCTTCGGCTTTCCGCTGGCTTACCTGCCGGCGTTCGAGATCGCCGATCCCACCGTGAAGCGCAAGAGTGGCTTCCTGATCCCCAGCATCGGCTACAACAGCCATCTGGGGTATAGCGTCAAGGTTCCCTATTATTTCGCCCTTTCGCCGACATATGACCTGACGGTGACCGGAAGCGGTTACACCAAGCAGGGCTTCCTCGGCGAAGCCGAATGGCGCCAGCGCTTCAACAACGGCGAATACACATTCAAGGTTGCCGGGATCCAGCAGCAGAATCCGGACGACTTCCTCGACAGCGCCGCGTTCCCCTCGACCGCTGGCCACAATATCGATTCCGGCGCGGTGGGCGATCCGAACAAGTTCCGCGGCATGATGGGCACGCAAGGGCAGTTCGCCATCAACGAACGCTGGAATTTCGGCTGGGACGTGTTGCTGCAGACCGATAAGAATTTCTCGAATACCTACAACATCGCCAAGTACAATTCGTATGTCCATCAGTCCTCGGTCTACCTGACTGGTCTCAACGACCGTAATTATTTCGACGTGCGCGCCATGCATTTCGAGGTCCAGGAAGATACGCCCAACGACAATGCCGCCGCGAGAAGTGGCCAGCAGCCCTGGGTGCTGCCCTCGCTCGACTATGCCTATATCCCCGACACATCGGTCGCCGGCGGCCAGTTGTCGCTCAACGTCAACACGCGCGTCATCCGCCGCGAAGATCTCGACGAGGCTTTCAACACGCCATACGACTCTTCTACGCTTGCTCAGCGCGTGCGCGGCATCGAAGGCGAGTCCGGCCGCCTCACCGCCGAGGCCGAGTGGAAACGGAGCTTCGTCACCGATGATGGGCTGGTATTGACACCGCTGCTGGCATTCCAGGGCGACGTTGATTACGTCCGCGCTTCATCAGCTTCGCTTGCGGCCATTCAGGAGATGGCCGCCAACCCTGTGATAAATACCAGCGAAGACATGCGCTCGTCCTTTGCCCGCTACATGGCGACCGCCGGGCTCGAGATGAGCTGGCCCCTGTTGTTCTCGCTGGCCAGCGGGTCGAGCCACGTTGTCGAGCCGATGGCACAGGTGTTCCTGCGTCCGAACGAACAGTATGTCGGCGGCCTTTCCATTCCCAATGAAGACGCGCAGAGCATGGTTTTCGATGCGACCACGCTGTTCGAGCGCGACAAGTTCTCCGGTTATGACCGTATCGAGGGCGGCTCGCGTGCCAATGTCGGGCTGCGCTATTCCGGCTCCTACATCAATGGCTGGGGCACCAATGCCATCTTCGGCCAATCCTATCAGATTGGCGGCGAGAACTCCTTCGCGGCCCCCGACCTGGTCAATGTCGGCGCAAATTCAGGCCTTGAGACCACCAAGTCCGACTATGTCGGCCTGTTTGGCATAACCAGCCCCAATGGATTCGCGGCCTCGGTCAGCGGCCGGTTCGACGAACAGAGCTTCGAGATCCGCCGCGCCGAGCTGAAAGCTGCCTATTCCGGCCTGCCGGTGTCGTTGAGCGCCAAGTATGCCTTCATCCAGGCCCAGCCGCTCTACGGTTTCACCACCGACCGTCACGAGGTCACGCTCGGCGCATCCACGCATCTTGCCGAGAACTGGCGCGTGTTCGGGACAGGAACCTACGATTTGCAGGAGGGCCTGCTGGTTAAGGACGGGGTGGGCTTCGCCTACAACGATTCCTGCTTCACCTATCTGATGACGTACGCACAGTCGCGTGACCTGAACACCAGGGAAGTGACGCAAAGCATCGGATTCAACCTCTCGTTCCGCACCCTCGGCGACTTCGGCTCGTCGAGCAACGGAGTCGACACCATCCAATAGGCGGCGACATCGTTTCGCCGCATAGGGCTGGCACGGATTCGCGCATCCGGAAGGGGACGGAACGGGCGGAGCCGGGAATAGAATTGGGATGCCAAGGATGAGGAAATACCTCTTTTCAGCAGGGTTCGCGTTGCTTGTGGCGGCGACATCCGTGTCAATGACCGTCATGACGCCGCCGGCTTTCGCCAGCGAGATCAAATACGTCGTCAACGACATACCGATCACCACCGGTGATATCGCCCATCGTGCCGCCTTCCTGAAGCTGCAGCGCAAAAAGGGTGATGCTGGCCAGGAAATGATCGACCAGACGCTGCGGCTCGCCGAGGCCAGGCGGCTTGGTATCCGCATCAGCGATGCACAGGTCGAGGCCGCCTATCAGCGCTTTGCCACCAACAACAAGATGCAGCGCGGCCAGCTCGACGGCGTCATGGAAAAATCCGGCGTCGGCAAGGACCATTTCAAGGAGTTCATCCGCGCCCAGATGGCCTGGAACCAGGCCTTGAGCGCGCGCTACCGTTCCGGCGAAGGCGGCAGCGTGACCGAACAGGACGCGGTGCGACGCATGCTCGACAAGGGCGGCGCCAAGCCGAGCGCCATGGAATACATGCTGCAGCAGGTCATCTTCGTAGTGCCGGCGGCCGAACGCAGCGCGACGCTGGCCAAGCGCAAGCGCGAGGCCGACGCCATGCGCGCTCGCTTCAACGGCTGCAACACGACGCGCGAGTTCGCCAAGGGCCTGATCGACGTCACGGTTCGTGATCTCGGCCGGGTTCTGGCGCCGCAACTGCCGCCAGACTGGGCCGAGCAGATCAAAGCGACCAAGGTCGGCGGCGCCACCGTTACGCGCGAGACCGAACGCGGCGTCGAATTCATCGGCATCTGCTCGTCGCGCGAAGTGTCCGACGACAAGACCGCCCAGATGGTGTTCCAGAGCGAAGGCTCCAACGACAAGGCCGCCGACGATCTCAGCAAGAAATATGTCGACGAACTGAAGGCCAAAGCCCGCATCGTCAAGCGCTGACGTGAGTAGCGCGATGACCGCGCTGGCGTTGAGTGTCGGCGACCCATCCGGCATCGGCCTTGAAATAGCCATCGCCGCCTTCCTTGCGCGTGACGCTGTCGGCTTGCCTGCGTTCTATCTGCTGGCCGACCCGGCTGTGGTCGCCGCGCGGGCGCGCCGCCTTGGCGTTTTGCTGCCCGTCCAGGAGGTGACGCCGGTGCAGGCGATCGAGGTCTTTGGCCACGCCTTGCCGATCGTTCCGTTGACGGCGCGCTTCATCGACAGCCCCGGCCGGCCGGACCCGGCCAATGCGGCCGGCACCATCGAAGCGATCGACCGTGCGGTCGCCGCCTGCCTTGCCGGTGAGGCCGCCGCCGTCGTGACCTGCCCGATTGCCAAGAAGCCTCTCTATGATGCGGGCTTCCTTTTTCCCGGCCACACCGAATATCTGGCGCATCTCGCGGCTCGGCACAGCGGCGTCGAGGCGATGCCGGTGATGATGCTGGCAGGCCCCGACCTGCGCACCGTTCCCGTCACCATCCACATCGCCCTGGCCGAGGTGCCGAAGGTCCTGAGCACCGAATTGATCGTCGCGACCGCGCGCATCGCCGCGGCCGACCTTGCCAGCCGCTTCGGCATCGCCAGGCCGCGGCTCGCCATTGCCGGCCTCAATCCGCATGCCGGCGAAGGCGGCTCCATGGGCACGGAAGACGAGCACATCGTGCGCCCGGCGGTCGACATCCTGCGCGCCGAAGGCATCGATGCTTTCGGCCCCCTGCCCGCCGACACGCTGTTCCATGCCCGGGCGCGGGCGGGCTACGACGTGGCGCTTTGCATGTATCACGATCAGGCCTTGATCCCGGCCAAGGCGCTGGCCTTCGACGAGGCGGTCAACGTCACGCTGGGGCTGCCCTTCATCCGCACCTCGCCCGACCATGGCACCGCCTTCGACATCGCCGGCAAGGGCATTGCGCGGCCCGACAGCCTGATCGCGGCGCTGAAGCTCGCCAGAAAACTCGCCGACACCGACGCAAGCGCGGCGGCCGCATGAGCATCGATGGGCTGCCGCCGCTGCGCGACGTCATCGAGCGTCATGGACTGCAGGCGAAAAAGGCGCTTGGGCAGAACTTCCTGCTCGACCTCAATTTGACAGGCAAGATCGCGCGCAGCGCCGGCGACCTGACAAATGCCACGGTGATCGAGGTCGGGCCCGGGCCCGGAGGGCTGACGAGGGCGCTGCTTTCCAACGGCGCCCGCCGGGTCGTCGCCATAGAGCGCGACGAACGCTGCCTGGCAGCGCTTGCCGAAGTCTCGGCTCATTACCCCGGCCGGCTGGAGGTGATTTCGGGCGACGCGCTGAAGACCGACTTCGCCGCCCTCGCCGCGGAGGCGGCTGGAGATAGCGGGCAGGTGCGGATCGTGGCCAATCTGCCCTACAATATCGGCACGGAACTGCTGGTCAGATGGCTGACGGTCACGGACTGGCCGCCCTTCTACGCCTCCATGACATTGATGTTCCAGCGTGAGGTCGCCCAGCGCATCGTCGCAGCGCCCGACAGCGACGCCTATGGCAGGCTGGGTGTGCTCGCTGGCTGGCGCACGCAGGCCAGGATCGCCTTCGACGTGCCGCCTCAGGCCTTCACGCCACCGCCCAAGGTCACCTCTTCGGTGGTGCATCTCGAGCCCCGCGCGACACCCCTGCCCGCCGATGTGAAGAAACTCGCTCGGGTCACGGAAGCCGCCTTCGGCCAACGCCGAAAGATGCTGCGGCAAAGCGTGAAAAGCCTCGGCGGCGAGGCCTTGCTCGAACGAGTGGGGATCGACCCGACACGACGCGCCGAAACGCTTAGCGTCGAGGAGTTCGTGCGGCTGACCAATGCAGTGTAGCTCTGTTCTCGCCGCTCACGCAGGGCTATCCGGGAGAAGGAAAAAAGCGGTCAATCCGTCTTCTCGTCCAGCAAGCCCGACACGAAATCGAAAAGACCTGGCCGGCGGTCGCGGCGCAGCCGCTCTGCCACGACGATGCCGCGCACTTCGGCGAAAGCACGGTCTAGATCGTCGTTGACGATGACGAAGTCATATTCCTTCCAGTGCTCGATCTCGTTGCGGGCGTTCTTCAGCCGCGTCTCGATCACCGCTTCTTGATCCTCGGCGCGGCGCTTCAGCCGCGCCTTCAATTCCTTCATCGACGGAGGCAGGATGAAGATCGAGACGATGTCGGCGCGCATCTTCTCCTTGAGCTGCTGGGCGCCCTGCCAGTCGATGTCGAACAGCATGTCGCGTCCCTGCGCCAGCGCCAGTTCGGCAGGTTCACGCGGCGTCGCATAGCAATTGCCATGCACCTCGGCCCATTCGAGCAGCGCGTCGGAATCACGCAGCCGCTCGAATTCGCGCATCGTGCGGAAATGGTAGTGAACGCCCTCGATTTCCGAGCCGCGGCGAGGCCTTGTGGTGACCGAGACTGACAGTTCGAGGCTGGAATCGCTCTCCAGAAGGTTGCGAGCGATCGTCGACTTGCCGGCACCCGATGGTGACGACAGGACGAGCATCAACCCCCGGCGGCGGATGCGGGACCCCAAATCCCTGGCAACCATCGGTTCCTTGGCAACCATCGGCTACTCCAGATTCTGGACCTGTTCGCGAAACTGGTCGACGACCGCCTTCAGTTCCAGTCCGATCGCGGTGACGGCGGCGGCATTCGACTTCGAACACAGCGTATTCGATTCGCGGTTAAATTCCTGTGCCAGAAAATCGAGCTTGCGGCCAACGGCGCCGCCGCCCTCGAGTAAGGCCCGGCCAGACGCGACATGCGTTTTCAGCCGGTCGATCTCCTCGCGAATATCGGCCTTGGTGGCAAGAAACGCCGCCTCCATGTGCAATCGGCTTGCATCCAGATTGGCGGATGCATCCATCAACAGCCTGACCTGCTCGGCGATGTGTTCGCGGATCGCCGCCGTATCGCGCGACGGATCCGCTTCCGCGCGCAGGGTCAGTGTCTCGATGACGTCGATATGACCGGACAAAAGCAGGGCCAATGCGGCACCTTCGCCCTGCCGGGCCTGTTCCAGGCCGTTCAGCGCCACGTCGAGCGCGGCCATGATGGCGGTGTCGAGCGCGGCCCGCGCCTCGTCGGTTTCGATGGTTTCGGGAACGTCGAGCACACCACGCAGCGACAGCAAACCGTCAGCCGTTGCGGGCGCAACGCCGAACTGTTCCTGCAATCGCTTGGCCAGGCCGGCAAGATCTTTCAAAAAAACCTCGTTGACCACAGGTTGCGCCTGCGCGCCGGCGGCACGGCCGATGGTCAGCGTCGCCTGGAAGTTGCCGCGCGCGAAACGCTTCTGCAGCGTTTGCCGAAGCACAGGCTCCAACCGCTCGAACCCCTGAGGCAGCCGCAACCGCACCTCGACGCTCTTGCCGTTGACGGATTTGACTTCCCAGGCAACGGAGGTGCCGTCATGCTCGGCGACGGCGCGCGCAAAACCGGTCATGCTCTGCAAATTCATGTCGCCTGCACATCCCTGGCGCCTCACCCCGAAACCGGTTTTCCGGAGGGACGAGTGCGGCTTAACTTAAAATGACCATTCCGCGAATACGTCGAAATTGGACGCCTGGCGTTCCTTCAAATGTCAGGCCGCCGCCTTCCAGGCAACGCTTTTCTTCGCCTTACTGGGCCGCGCCTGCATCACCGCCAGCATCGCCATTGTCGCCATCGGTGCCGCTGTCAATGGCAGGCTTGTCGTCAGCTGGCTTGTCGGCACTGCCGCTGGCACCGGCGGCAGCAGCGGCCTTGGCTGCCTCATCGGCCTGCTTCTTCTGCAGCGCGCGATAGCGGGCGACGTTTTCATTATGCTCGTTCAGCGTCGAAGCAAAGACGTGACCGCCCGTGCCGTCGGCGACAAAATAGAGATCGTCGGTCTTCGACGGGTTGGCCACGGCCTCGAGGGCCGCGCGGCCCGGATTGGCGATGGGCGTCGGCGGCAAG
Source organism: Mesorhizobium sp. CO1-1-11 (assembly GCF_020164995.1). NCBI lineage: Bacteria > Pseudomonadati > Pseudomonadota > Alphaproteobacteria > Hyphomicrobiales > Phyllobacteriaceae > Mesorhizobium > Mesorhizobium sp. CO1-1-11. The sequence continues at coordinate 187,176 of NZ_JAIUHE010000008.1, read as the reverse complement.
CCGCTGATCACATAGGTGTTGTAAGGCGTCTGCTTCTGGATGTCGGACTGATAGATCGGGCGATCCGCCGGCTTGCCCTTGCCGCCAAACAGACCGTAGATGATGGTCGGATCGGACTGCAGGCGCATGCCCTTGGCCAAGCGGTTCAGGAAGACGGCGGCCACGCGCGAGCGTTCGTCGCCCTTGCCGGTTTCCTTCTCGACGATCGAGGCCAGGGTGACAAAGTCCTCGACGCTGGCCAGGGGCAGATCCGGCGCGCGCCGCTGCCACACCTCATCGACCAGTTTCTTCTGATCGGCGAGCAGCTTGTCGACCATCTGCTGACGCGTTGCGCCACGCGTGAAGCGTAGCGTGTCGGTGGCAAGGCTGCCTTCAGGGGGTGTCTTCGCCGGCATATCGCCGCTCAAAGCCGGTTCGTCGGCGATGCGCTGCAAGGCCTGCTCGACCGTCAGCCCCTCGGGAATAGTCAGCGAATACATCACCGACTTGCCGCTCTTCAGCAGTTCCATGATGTCGCGCATGGATGCCCTGGGCTTGATCTCGTACTCACCGGCCTTGAGCGCGGAATCGTTGCCGAAGGCACGCACCCCGAGGCGGAATACGCGGGCGTCGCTGATCAATCCGCGGCGCTCGAGCTGGTCGGCAATGTCCTGGACGCCGGTGCTGGGCTTGACGAGGAAAGTGTCGCCATTGGCGGATGGGCCGGGTTCGGTAAACTCCTGCTTGCCGAAATAGAGGGCCACGCCCGCCGCCAGAACGATCAGCATCACCGCCGAGATGACGAAGTTCATGAACACGACGACCTGGCTGCGCGAAGCACGCGAGCGTTTCGGCGGCGGTGTTCCGGCTTCCGGCCGCAAGGCTTCGCTGGCCGTCTTCGGCACGATCGGCCCGGTGTTCGCCGGCCTTTGCCCGAATTCTCCGTTGCCCGACGGATTAGTGTTCATGTCGCCCTACCGTTCGATCTCTCAACGAATCCCCTGCGGCAGAGTAGGGGCGAATATGGCAAAATTGACGACACGCCAAAGCATTGCCCGGTAACCGGACCGTCAGCCATTATACCGCTGGAAGACGAGCGAGGCGTTGGTGCCACCGAAGCCGAAGGAATTGGACAGTGCCACGTCGATCTGGCGGGCGCGTGGCTTGTTCGGCACCAGGTCGATAGCGGTTTCGCGTTCTGGATTGTCGAGATTGATGGTCGCCGGTGCGATATTGTCGCGGATGGCGAGGATCGAAAAGATCGCTTCGGCCGCGCCTGCCGCTCCCAGCAAATGGCCGATCGACGACTTGGTCGACGACATCGAAATCTTCGACGCCGCATCGCCGACCAGCCGCTCGACGGCGCCGAGTTCGATCGTATCGGCCATGGTCGAGGTGCCGTGCGCATTGATGTAGTCGACATCGGCCGGCGTAAGCTTTGCCCGGTTCAACGCCGCCGTCATGCAACGGAAAGCGCCATCGCCATCTTCAGCCGGTGCGGTAATGTGATAGGCGTCGCCGGTCAGGCCGTAGCCGGTCACCTCGGCATAGATCTTGGCGCCGCGCGCCTTGGCATGCTCAAGCTCCTCCAGCACGAGGACGCCGGCGCCCTCGCCCATGACGAAACCGTCACGGTCACGGTCATAGGGCCGCGAGGCCGTTTGCGGGGTATCGTTGCGCTCGGTCGACAGCGCCCGGCATGCGGCGAAGCCGGCGAGCGACAGCCGGGTCACCGGCGATTCGGCGCCGCCAGCCAGCATGATGTCGGCATCGCCGAAGATGATCAGCCGGGCGGCGTCGCCAATGGCGTGCGCGCCGGTCGAGCAAGCGGTGACGACAGCGTGGTTGGGGCCTTTCAACCCGTGCCGGATCGAAACCTGGCCCGACACGAGATTGATGATGTTTCCGGGAATGAAGAACGGGCTGATGCGTCGCGGGCCGCGTTCCTTGAGGATGATCGCGTTCTCGGCGATGCCCTCAAGACCGCCGATACCGGAGCCGATCAGCACACCGGTGGCGCAACGCTCCTCCTCGGTTGAAGGCTGCCAGCCGGAATCCTTCAGCGCTTCATCGGCGGCCGCGATCCCGTACAGGATGAAGTCGCCGATCTTGCGGAGTTCCTTCGGCTCAAGAATGGCTTCGGGATTGAGCGTGCCGTTGGAGCCGTCGCCGCGCGGAATGACGTGGGCGATCTTGCAGGCAAGATCGTCCACCTCGAACTCGGTGACGCGCTTGGCAGCGCTGCGGCCGGTCAGCAGTTCCTTCCAGCCGTGCTCGAAGCCCATACCGAACGGCGAAACCAGGCCAAGGCCCGTGACGACGACACGCCTCATCGCAGGTCCTCCCCGGTGACGACTGCGAAAAGCGTCAGGCCGAAGCCTTGTCGATGTACTTCACCGCATCGCCGACCGTCAGGATGGTCTCGGCCGCGTCATCGGGGATCTCGACGCCGAATTCTTCTTCAAACGCCATGACGAGTTCAACCGTGTCGAGGCTGTCAGCGCCCAGATCATCGATGAAGCTCGCCTGCTCCGTCACTTTGTCGGCATCGACGCCAAGGTGCTCGATGACGATCTTCTTGACGCGCTCTGCGGTGTCACTCATTTGGGGCATCCTCGTCTATTGTTTGTCTGTCTTCGTTAGCGGGCGGAATGCCGCTAATCAAGCTGAAAGATGGTCCTGCCGGAAACGCAACGGCCACGGACCGGTTTTTGCCCGAACCGCCGGGTTGCGGGCCGCATTACACGAAAAATAGCCGAGGTCCAAGCCGAAATGGTGGGTTTTCACAGCCCGTCCGCGTTGCTGTCGGGCCTCGCTCAGATCATCGCCATACCGCCATTCACATGTATGGTCTGCCCGGTTACGTAGGCGGCCTCGTTCGAAGCCAGATAAGCAACGGCGGACGCCACTTCGGCACTGGTGCCCATGCGCTTGGTGGGGATCGCCGCCATGATCGCCTCTTTCTGCTTGTCATTGAGCTTGTCGGTCATCGCCGATTCGATGAAGCCCGGCGCGACGCAGTTGACGGTGATGTTGCGGGTGGCGATCTCCTGCGCCAGCGATTTGGACAAGCCGATCATGCCGGCCTTGGAGGCGCAGTAATTCGCCTGGCCGGGATTGCCGGTCACCCCGACCACCGAAGTGATGTTGATGATGCGGCCATGGCGGCGGCGCATCATCGGGTGAGTGAGTTCACGGGTCAGCCGGAAAACGGCGGTGAGATTGACCTCCATCACCGTATCCCAGTCGGCGTCCGACATGCGCACGAACAGGCCGTCCTTGGTGATGCCGGCATTGTTGACCAGGATGTCGACGCCTTCGAGATCGGCCTCCGCCTTCTGGCCGAGTGCCTTGACCTCGTCACGGTTCGACAGGTTGGCCGGGAACAGCTTGACCCGGTCGCCCAATTCGGAGGCCAGCGTCTCCAGTTTATCAACGCGCGTGCCGTGCAAGCCGACGGTCGCGCCTTGCGCATGCAACACCCTGGCGATCGCCTCGCCGATGCCCCCCGATGCGCCGGTGACAAGCGCCTTGCGGCCGGTCAGTTCGAACATCTCTTGTCCTCTTCTCAAATCGTACGGACGGTTATCAATAAACATCACCCCGATGGCCAATCGTTACCACCAGAATGACCAGACGCTTGTCCTTTACATCGCAGATTACGCGGTAATCCCCAATCCGATATCTCCAAAAACTCGTCAAAGAAGATGTCGGCGGCGAAGAATTCAAGTCACAGCGCAGCCACAGCCGCCTCGACCTCGGCTGCGGAACCCACGGAGGCGGTGGCGATGTCGCGGTTGATGCGACGAGCCAGTCCTGAAAGCACCTTGCCGGCACCGATCTCGTAAAGCGTGGTGACGCCGTTGGCGCCGAACCACTCCACCGTTTCGCGCCAGCGGACGCGACCGGTCACCTGCTCGACCAGCCGCCCGGCGATCCCGTCGGGATCGGTCGACGGCTGCACCGATACGTTGGACACCACGGGAACGATTGGCGCGGTCTTTGTCACGCCGGCAAGTGCCTCGCGCATGACATTGGCGGCCGGCGTCATCAGCGCGGAATGGAAGGGCGCCGAAACCTGCAGCATCAGCGCCCGTTTGGCGCCTTTTTCGGTGCACAGTTTCGCTGCCAGTTCAACCGCCGCCTTCGCCCCTGATATGACCAGTTGGCCGCCGCCATTGTCGTTCGCCACCTGGCAGACGGCCCCCTTGCCGGCCCCAAGGGCGGCCTCAGCACAGGCGGCTTCGACATCGGCCTGCTCCAACCCGATGATCGCCGCCATGGCGCCCTCGCCGGCCGGCACCGCTGCCTGCATGGCGTTGCCGCGGATGCGCAGCAGGCGGGCGGCATCGGCAACGGAAACGAAGCCGGCGGCGGCGAGTGCCGAATATTCGCCCAGCGAATGGCCGGCGACATAAGCGATCTTGTCCTTCAGCGAGAAGCCGCGCGATTCCAGCGCCCTGATGGCGGCAAGCGACACCGCCATCAGCGCCGGCTGCGCGTTGGCCGTCAGCGTCAGCGTCTCTTCGGGACCTTCCCAGATCAGCTTCGACAGGTTTTCGCCGAGCGCGTCATCGACTTCCTGGAAAATCCTGCGTGCCTCGGGAAAGGCATCGGCAAGATCCTTGCCCATGCCGACAGCCTGGCTACCCTGTCCCGGAAAGGTGAATGCAACGGCCATGCGAGGGCTCCCCTGACTGGTTTTGCTTGCCTGATACTACGAATTTTCCCTGCCTGTGACGCAAGGCAGGCCGCCAAGTCAAGCCACTTCAGCCCATGCCAATGGGCCCATCCCCGCGCGAGTGCCTGTTCCGAAAGGCTTTTTGGCGATCACACCTGATGAAAACCGCTCACGAATCGTTCGCTGGCTCTTCTTATTTCCGCCACAGGCGCTAGCTTTGCGTGACAATTATATGACAATCGAATGACGTGGGTTGTCTTTGGGCGGAAGTTGAAGTGGCAAAGAGTTTCAAACGTGCCGGCAACGCGGCGCCGCAGTTCCTGGAAGACGATCCGTCCACCGGCTATCTGCCGGGCCGTAGATGGCCTGTTGTCCGCTACGGGCTGATCAGCCTGGCGATCTCGGCCGTCCTGGTGTTCGCCATCGAACTGATCGTGCGCGGTGATGTCGCCGGCACCGTTTCCTTCTTCCTGCAGCCGTTCAAGCCGGGCTGGACAACCATCGTCGTCTTCGCGCTGGTCCTGATCGGTCTCGACGCGGTGCTCGGCCGCAGCCATCAGAGCCTGATGATCGTCGCGCCGCTGACCTTGTCGCTGGCCTTTGTCGGCCACCAGAAGTCGCATTATCTCGGCGATCCGCTCTACCCGACGGATTTCCTCTACGCCCGCCAGATCTTCGCCCTGCTGCCGCTCTTGGTGCGCGAGCGGCCAATGACAGCGCTGGCCATGGTCGCGGGCATCGTCGCCGGCCTGTCCCTGCTCGTCTACGGCTGGCGGCTATGGCGCCGCAAGGTTCCGGCCCTCAGCCGCAAGGGCCGCCTTGCCCGGCTGACGCTGGCGGTGCCGCTGCTCGCCTTCTTCGTCTCGATCATGGATTACGCCACCTTCTCGTGGACCAGGGACCGGCTGCAGATCATCCCGATCATGTGGGACCAGAAGGAAAACTACGCCTCCAACGGCTTCGCGCTCGCCTTCGCGCTCAACGTGCCGATGGCGCATGTCTCGGCACCGCCGGGCTATTCCGACAAGGCGATCGCGGCGATCGAGCGGCCCGAGGTGACCGCCTCGGTGCCGGCCCAGAAGCCGGACATCATCATCGTCATGAGCGAATCCTTCTGGGATCCAACCAAGCTGCCCGGAGTCACCATCACTCCCGATCCGATGCCCAATGTGCGGGCGCTCCGCTCGGGCTCGATGTTCTCGCCCGAATTCGGCGGCATGACCGCCAACATCGAATTCGAAGCGCTGACCGGCTTTTCCAATGCTTTCCTGCCGGCCGGCAGCATCCCCTACCAGCAATATGTCCGCACCCCAACGCCGTCGATGGCAACCTTCCTGAAGAGCGAAGGCTATAGGGCACGCGCCATCCATCCAGGAACGAACTGGTTCTGGAACCGCGGCGCGGTCTATGCCGATTTCGGTTTCAACGACTTCAAATCGGAAGAGACGCTGCCGCCCATGGAAAAGCGCGGACCGCTGGCATCCGACGCGGCGATGACCGACGAGATCATACGCGAAGCGGACGCCAGCGAGGACCCGGTTTTCTTCTTCGCCGTCAGCCTGCAGAACCACGGCCCCTATGAACCGAACCGTTATTCGAATCCGACCCATTCGGTGCAAGCGCCGATCAGCCAGTGGGCGCGCGACTCGCTGCTCTCCTACGCAGAAGGTTCAGCCGACGCGGACCGCGGCCTTGAACGGCTGATCGAATGGGCCAAGAGGCGCGAGCGGCCCACGATTGTCGCCTTTTTCGGTGACCACCTGCCGCCGCTCGGACCGGTCTATGTCGAGACCGGCTTCCTGAAGGACAACGTCGCGCCGCGCAAGGAACCGACGCCGGAGGCCGCCCTCGAACATCACGCGACACCGCTGATCATCTGGTCGAACCGCTCCGGCCCGGTCGAGAATCTGGGCACGGTCAGCCCCGCGTTCCTGCCCTATCATATCCTCACCGCCGCCGGCATCACCCACCCTTACTACACCGGCTTCCTGGGCGAGATGCGGGAGCGCTATCGTGTCGTCGACCGCAACCTGCTGCTCACGCAGGCCGGGGCGGCCACGCCAGACTGGTCGCGTCAGAAAGAGATTGACCCGGCGATCCGCGACTTCCGGCTGATCCAGTACGACATGATGTTCGGCAAGCGCCATGCCGCGCCCGACTTCTTCCCCGAAACGGTCGACAAGATCGTCGCCCATACGAGTTGAGCCGATCGGCGGCGCTTAATTTCCCCTTCGGATCAGCTGCTCAGTTCGTCAATTGCAGCTTCGAAAATTTGTTGGCGATCTGCAGAAACACGTTCGGCAGCTTGGCCGGATCATTGATGGCATAATAGTCGCTGGGATTCGAGGCGGAGGCGCTGTAATGGGTGCGGTTAGCGACCGTTGACGACGGGCTCGACCCTGTGCGACCTGACATTGCGGTTAAGGGCCGGTTGCCGGGAAAATCGCCGGCCTTGCCGGGCGCTGCCACTTGGGTTCCTGCGGCCTGCGACATCAGGGATGCCGCTTGGCCTTGCTTTATCAGCGGATTGCTTTATAGACGCCGCCAATCTGCCGGTCCCAGCTGGGGGCTGAACGGAGGGCCGGAGGTTTTTTCGAGAACCTTCGTGTGAAGCCAGAAGCGTTTCCGCCTCCCGTGTCTCCGCTCTCGACCGTCTCGTCATGCTCCTTTCTTCCCCGCGCCTTTCGAGGCACATGCGGGTCAGAGAAGTTGCAGAGGCTTTTGCCGCCGGGAACCGGGAGAGAAACGAAGAAAGGCACCAAGACATAATGGCTCTTTACGAACATGTGTTTCTTGCCCGGCAGGACCTCTCGCAGCAGCAGGTCGATGCGCTTGTCGAACAGTACAAGGGCGTCATCTCAGCGAATGGCGGGTCTGTCGGCCGGGTCGAGAACTGGGGACTGAAGTCCCTCACCTACCGGGTCAACAAGAACCGGAAGGCATACTACACGCTGATGGACCTCACCTGCCCGCCGGCAGCGCTCAACGAGATGGAGCGCCAGATGGGTCTGTCCGAGGACGTGCTGCGCTTCCTGACCATCAAGGTCGAGGCGCATGAGGAAGGCCCTTCGGCCATGATGCAGAAGCGCGAAGAGCGCTCCGAGCGCGGTGGCTTTGGCGATCGCGACCGTGGCGATCGGCCGGCCCGCAGCTTCGGCGACCGCGGCGATCGTGGCCCGCGTTCGTTCGGCGATCGCGAAGGCGGCGACCGTGGTCCGCGCCGTCCGCGCGAAGGTTTTGAAGGGGGTGCAGAATAATGGTCGACATCAACCAGATCCCGACCCGGCGCCCTTTCCATCGCCGCCGCAAGACCTGCCCGTTCTCCGGCGCCAACGCCCCGAAGATCGACTACAAGGACGTGCGTCTCTTGCAGCGCTACATTTCCGAGCGCGGCAAGATCGTGCCGTCGCGCATCACCGCCGTCAGCCAGAAGAAGCAGCGCGAGCTCGCCAAGGCGATCAAGCGCGCCCGTTTCCTCGGCCTGCTGCCCTACGTGGTTCGCTAATTCTTCCGAACGGGCGGTTCGCCGCCCGTTCCTGTCACCGGCCATGACGGGCATGACCGGTTAGCGTCAAATCCCGAGTTGAGGTCAAAACCTCTAACTGCCGCGACAGGCAGGACAGCGACACCGGCGGCAACGCCCTTTTGCTTCCTGACCTGTTCCAAAGAATTCGGCGTCGGCCTTGTGGACGGACGCCCAACCAAAAGGAACATAATCATGGACGTCATCCTTCTCGAACGCGTCTCCCGCCTCGGCCAGATGGGCGATACCGTCAAGGTCAAGGACGGTTTTGCCCGCAACTTCCTGCTGCCGCAGGGCAAGGCGTTGCGCGCCAACGAAGCCAATAAGAAGAAGTTCGAAGGCCAGCGCGCCCAGCTCGAAGCCCGCAACCTCGAGCGCAAGTCGGAAGCCGCAGAGGTTGCCGAAAAGCTGGACGGCAAGAGCTTCATCGCCGTTCGCTCGGCCGGTGAGACCGGTCAGCTCTACGGTTCGGTGTCGACGCGCGATATCGCCGACCTGCTGACCGCGGAAGGCTTCACGGTCAACCGCAACCAGATCCAGCTCAACCAGCCAATCAAGACCATCGGCGTCACCAATGTGGCAATCGCGCTGCATCCGGAAGTCGAAGTCACCATCACGCTCAACATCGCCCGCACGGCTGACGAAGCCGAGCGCCAGGCCAAGGGCGAGACGCTGACCACCGCCGAAGCCATTTATGGCGACGACATCAACGACAATGCGCGGCCGGAAAACTTCTTCGATCCGAATGCCGAGTTCGAAGGCGGCGAAGAAAACGCCTGATCACATACGCTCCGAGCGCCGGACCGGCGCTCCGATCGTGCTGTCGATTTCCAGTCATTTCTGGACCAATGCCCGGGCCTCTCGCCCGGGCATTTTTGTGCCAAAAGGAACTTTTCGAAACCCTATATATTGATGCAGAGTAGGACAGCCTGTCTGACCGTGAGGGGACACCGGACCATGAATATTCTGTTGAAGCGCGTTCTCGACCGCCTGGTGCGCACGGGCAGCCTCAAGGTAACCGGGCCGAAGGGCACGACGTTCATCTTCGGCGACGGCAGCGGCGAGCCGGTGCACATGCACATCAAGACCAGGCATGCCGAGCGCGCCATCACCTTCGATCCGATGCTGGCGGTGCCTGAATCCTACATGGACGGCGAGCTGGACATTCTCGAAGGCGGCGTGCTCGGACTGATGCGCATTGCCTTCCAGAACATGGGCAGCGGCGGCATCGACGCGACATGGTCGAAAGCCATCGAGGGCCTGCGCCACGCCTTCCGCCGCCTGCAGCAGATCAACACCGCCGCTCGCTCGCGCCGCAACGTACAGCGCCACTACGATCTGTCGGGCGAGCTTTACCGGCTCTTCCTCGACGAGGACATGCAGTATTCCTGTGCCTATTTCGAGCAGCCGGACATGACGCTCGACGAGGCGCAGGCCGCCAAGAAACGTCATATCGCCGCCAAGCTCAGGCTGAAGGCCGGCCAGACGGTGCTCGACATCGGCTCCGGCTGGGGCGGGCTCGGGCTCTATCTGGCCAAGGCCTTCGATGTCGACGTGCAGGGCGTGACGCTGTCGACGGAACAGCATGGCGTCGCCACCGACCGGGCCCATGCGCAAGGGCTGGAAAATCACGTCCATTTCGAACTGAAGGATTATCGCGAGCTCAACGAACGCTTCGACCGCATTGTCTCGGTCGGCATGTTCGAGCATGTCGGCGTCAACCATTACCGCACCTTCTTCGACAAGGCGGCAACATTGCTGAAGCCTGATGGCGTCATGCTTTTGCACACGATCGGCCGCTCCGGCGTGCCGTGGGCGACCAGCGCCTTCATCCGCAAGTATATTTTCCCGGGCGGCTACATCCCGGCGATGTCCGAGGTGCTGCCGGCGATCGAGAAGTCCGGCCTCGTGGTCACCGACGTCGAGATCCTGCGGCTCCATTATGCCGACACGCTGAAGCATTGGGGCCAGCGCTTCGCCGCCAACCGCGACAAGGCAAAGGCGATCTATGACGAACGCTTCTGCCGCATGTGGGAGTTCTATCTGGCTGCCTCGGAAGCTGCCTTCCGTTGGCAGGACTTGGTGATTTTCCAGTTCCAGATCACCAAGAAGAACGACACGCTGCCGATGACGCGCGACTATATGGCCAAATGCGAGAAGGCGCTGGAGTTGCGCGACATGGGCCGCCGCGAGGCGGCTCCTGTCGAGAAGTCCGCCAAGCCCGCCCGCCGACGCAAGGTGGCGGAATAGGAACAGCGCTGACAGGACGCATTATTGGCGCTTGCCATTATAGGCTCCTGCCCCGAAAAAGGCCTCGTGATCGTCGCGAGGCCTTTTTTATGACCTATCTCCTCTACACAGCCGCGGCGCTTGCCGAGATCGCCGGCTGCTTTTCGGTGTGGGCGTGGTGGCGGCTGGAGAAGTCGCCGCTCTGGCTGCTGCCTGGCTTTGCCTCTCTGATTGTGTTCGCCTGGCTTCTGGCGTTGGTCGACACCAATGCAGCCGGCCGCGCCTATGCCGCGTATGGCGGTATCTACATCGCTGCCTCGCTCGCCTGGTTGTGGCTGGCCGATGGCGTGCGGCCCGATCGCTGGGACCTTGCCGGCGCGGCGCTCTGCATGGCCGGCGCCTCGATTATCCTGCTTGCACCCAGGGGGGCATAGGCCATGGAGCTGCCGGCCGCTCTTCGACAGGGTGTCGATCGCCTTTTGGAAAAGGTGGCGCTGCCGGACCTGAAGCAGGCGGCGAAAACCCTGTCCGACCGCTACCGCGCCGAATTGCGCGACGGTCGCCTGCATATGGCGCAGGACATGGCGGTCAAGGCCTATCTGGCGACGCGCATGCCGGCGACCTACGCCGCGGTCCGCGCCAGCCTCGATGCGCTCGCCGAAGCCCGGCCGGATTTCACACCCGCGACCTTGCTCGACGTCGGCGCCGGTCCCGGCACCGTGCTTTGGGCCACCAGTGATCTCTGGCCTGAACTGGAACTGGCCACGCTGCTTGAGGCGAGTGCCGCGGTGCGCAAGGTCGGTGAGACGCTTGCCGCCGATGCGATCACGACCCGGACCGTCTGGCGGGCCGGCGATGTCACGACGGACATTGCCGACCTCCAATCCGCCGACCTCGTCACATGCGCCTATGTGCTGGACGAGATCGCGCCGGCGTCCCTGCCCAAAATGGTCGACCGGCTATGGCAACTCACCAAGGACACGCTGTTGATCGTCGAGCCGGGCACGCCGGCGGGCTGGCTGCGCATTCTAGCTGTACGCGCACAATTGATCGCGGCCGGCGCGCATGTGCTGGCGCCCTGTCCGCACGAGGCGCCCTGCCCGCTCAACCCGCCGGACTGGTGCCACTTTTCCCGCCGCGTAGCCCGCTCGCGCCTGCACCGCCTAGCCAAAGAGGCGGAAGTACCGTGGGAAGATGAGAAATTCATCTATGTAGCCGCTTCGCGCCGGCCGGCTGCCTTCCGCGCCGCGCGGGTCGTCGCGCCGCCGAAATCTGGTTCCGGCAAGGTCGTGCTCAAGCTTTGCGAGGCAAATGGCAGCGCCGGCGAAAGGCTCTTCACCAAGCGCGACGGTGACGCGTTCAAGGTGGCGCGGCGGGCGGATTGGGGCGATGCACTGGCATGAAGATGAAAGAGACACGACAGCCTCGCAATCCGGTGTCGCCAGCGCTCACTTTCCTGTTTTGTTCTCCTGCGAGAAACGCTAAGTTGCCAACTCTCGATTCGAGTCAATTGCGATTCTTTCCACGGAAAAATTTTGGCTGTGAATCGCGAGTACCAAAGCCGCTTCTTCACGGGCTGTTGCAGATAAGTCAGCACTGACTTGTCCAGTTCTGATATCGACAGACGGGATCGAAATCGGGGACATCATGGCAGAGGCAGCACGAAAATTCGGCGTGGCGGAGCAACCGCTCTATCGCGAATCGCCCAACAACATCGAGGCCGAGCAGGCGCTGCTTGGCGCTATACTTGTCAACAACGATGCCTTCTACCGGGTGTCCGACTTCCTGAAGTCCGGCCATTTCTACGAACCCCTGCACCGCAAGATCTTCGATGTCGCGGCCGAGCTGATCCGCATGGGTAAGGCGGCGACGCCGATCACGCTGAAGACCTTCCTGCCGGCCGACGAAAAGGTCGGCGACATGACGGTGGCGCAGTATGTGGTGCGGCTGGCGGTGGAAGCCGTCACCGTCGTCAACGCCACCGACTACGGCCGCGCCATTTATGATCTGGCGACGCGCCGGGCGTTGATCACCGTCGGCGAGGACATGGTCAACATCGCTTATGACGCCCCTGTCGACATGTCGCCTTCCGAACAGATCGAGGACGCGGAGCGCCGCCTGTTCGAGCTGGCCGAGACCGGGCGCTATGACGGCGGCTTCGAGAGCTTCACCGACGCGGTCAAGACCGCGGTCGACATGGCCAACGCCGCCTATATGCGTGACGGCGGTCTGTCGGGCCTAGCCACCGGCATGCGCGATCTCGACCGCCGCATGGGCGGCCTGCAGTCGTCCGATTTGATCATCATCGCCGGCCGTCCAGGCATGGGCAAGACATCACTCGCCACCAACATCGCCTTCAACATTGCCGAGATGTATGAGCCGGCGCAGCAGGCCGATGGCTCATTCAAGGCGGCCAATGGCGGCGTGGTCGGTTTTTTCTCGCTCGAAATGTCGTCCGAACAGCTCGCAACCCGCATCATTTCCGAACAGACGGAAATTTCGTCCTCCAAGATCCGCCGCGGCGAAATCAGCGAAATGGACTTCGAAAAGCTGGTCGCCTGTTCGCAGACCATGCAGAAGATCCCGCTGTTCATCGACCAGACAGGCGGTATTTCCATTGCCCAGTTGTCTGCCCGCGCGCGTCGTCTGAAGCGCCAGCGCGGCCTGGACCTGATCGTCATCGACTATATTCAGCTGATGCAAGGCTCATCCGCCAAGTCTTCGCAGAACCGCGTGCAGGAAATCACCGAGATCACCACGGGCCTGAAGGCGCTGGCCAAGGAGCTGGCCGTGCCGATCATCGCGCTATCGCAGCTGTCGCGTCAGGTCGAAAGCCGCGACGACAAGCGTCCGCAGCTCTCCGACCTGCGCGAATCCGGTTCGATCGAGCAGGACGCCGACGTCGTCATCTTCGTCTATCGCGAGGAATATTACCTCAAGAACCGCGAACCGAAGCTCGGCACCGAGGAATACGTCAAGTGGGAAAACGAGATGAACGAGATGCGCGGCAAGGCCGAGGTGATCGTGGCCAAGCAGCGCCATGGGCCGACGGGCTCTGTCACGCTTGCCTTCCACGGCGAATTCACCCGCTTCTCCGATCTCGCGGAAGAGCACCACATCGCGGAAAGGTTTGAGTAGCCTCTTGCCAGCGATCTCACCAATAGCAACGGGTCTCGGCGCCCTACGGCGCCCCCCTCTGTCCTGCCGGACATCTCCCCCGCACGGGGGGAGATTGGCTGTCGCGCGCGGCGCCCGCCAGCGGGCGGGAAGGTAAAGCGTGGTCAAATCCCGCGTCCAGTTCATCTGCCAGAATTGCGGTTCGGTGCATCAGCGCTGGGCCGGCAAATGCGATGCCTGCGGCGAGTGGAACACGCTGGTCGAGGAAGGCACATCTGGCGGCATCGGCTCGGGTCCTGCCAACACGCGCAACGCCCGCAAGGGCCGCGCGGTGGTGCTGACCACACTTTCAGGCGATATCGAGGACGCGCCGCGCATCATCTCAGGTATCGGCGAACTCGACCGCGCCACCGGTGGCGGTTTCGTTCGGGGCTCTGCACTTCTGGTCGGCGGCGATCCCGGTATCGGCAAATCGACGCTGCTCACCCAGGCCGCGGCCGCACTTGCCTCCAAGGGCCATCGCATCGTCTATGTCTCGGGCGAAGAGGCAGTTGCCCAGATAAGGCTGCGTGCGCAGAGGCTCGGCGTCGCCTCGGCGCCGGTGGAACTCGCGGCCGAGACCAATGTCGAGGATATCCTCGCCACGATCGCCGACGGCAAGCGGCCCGATCTGGTCATCCTCGATTCGATCCAGACACTGTGGACCGACTTGGCCGATTCGGCGCCAGGCACCGTCACACAAGTGCGCGCCGCGGCGCAGGCGATGATCCGCTACGCGAAATCCACGGGTGCCGCGATCGTGCTGGTCGGCCATGTCACCAAGGAAGGCCAGATCGCGGGTCCGCGCGTGGTCGAGCACATGGTCGATGGCGTGCTCTATTTCGAGGGCGAAGGCGGCCACCACTTCCGTATCCTGCGCACGGTGAAGAACCGCTTCGGACCGACCGACGAGATCGGGGTCTTCGAAATGTCGGACAAAGGTCTGCGCGAGGTCTCCAATCCATCCGAGCTTTTCCTTGGCGAACGGCACGCGAAATCACCGGGAGCAGCGGTTTTCGCCGGCATGGAAGGCACCAGGCCGGTTCTGGTCGAAATCCAGGCGCTGGTCGCGGCCTCCTCGCTCGGCACGCCGCGCCGGGCGGTGGTCGGCTGGGACGGCGCGCGGCTGTCGATGATCCTGGCAGTGCTGGAGGCGCATTGCGGTGTGCGTTTCGGGCAGCATGACGTCTACCTCAACGTCGCCGGCGGCTACCGCATCAGCGAGCCGGCGGCCGATCTCGCGGTCGCAGCCGCACTGGTTTCCTCGCTCACTGGTCTTGCCCTCCCCGCCGATTGCGTCTATTTCGGCGAAATCAGCCTTTCGGGCGCGGTGAGGCCGGTTGCGCATGCGCAGCAGCGTCTCAAGGAAGCCGAAAAGCTGGGTTTTGGTAGCGCGGTTCTGCCCGTGGGCAGCGAGGAACTTGCTGGGGGGATTGGGGCCGGCGCTTTCCAGCCCACCGAGCTTGCCGACCTCGTGGCGCGCATAGCCGGCTCACGGCGCGGCCGTGCCGACGATGAAGAATGACGCGGCTCGTCGAGTCGTGAACAAGAGATCGGAGTGGGGCCAAAGACATGCCGATTACGCTGCTTGACGGAATTCTCGTCGGCTTCACCCTGGTCTCGGCGATGCTCGCCATGGTTCGCGGCTTCTCGCGCGAGGTGCTTTCGGTCGTCTCCTGGGCGGCGGCGGCGGCGGCGGCCTTCTTCTTCTACAAACCGGTCCTGCCCTACCTGAAGCCCTATATCGACAATGAGAAGATCGCCATGGCGGCTGCCGCAGGCGTGGTCTTCATCATCGCGCTGATCGTGGTTTCGGTCATCACCATGAAGCTTGCCGACTGGATCATCGATTCGCGCATCGGCGCCCTCGACCGCACGCTCGGCTTCCTCTACGGCGCTGCGCGCGGCGTCCTGGTCGTCGCTGTCGCGCTGCTGTTCTTCAACTGGCTGGCCGGCGCCAAGGCCCCGGCCTGGGTCACGGAAGCCAAGTCGCGGCCGCTGCTGGAACAGATCGGCGCCAAGCTCGAGAGCCTGCTGCCAGAGGACCCGGAAAACGCCATCCTCAAGAAGCTCAATCCGAATCAGCCGGCCGCCGAGACGCCCGTCGCGCCCGACGCACCGGCGGCGGATGCACCAGCCGGAGGCGACGACGCCAATGCGCCGGCGCCTGACGACAACGACGCCGGTCCTGCCGACAACACCACCAAGCCGGCGCCAGCGCCGGCGAACTGAGGTCCGAACGGGGCGTCTGGCGATCGATCCATGTGAACGATCGCACGCGGTGCGTTGCTTTCGACGCGCGACCGCCTTATATGGCGATTTTAGCGGAGCTTAAGATGGCAGACGCAGACGACGTGCTTTCCGCCGAGGCTGACGATCATTTCCATGACGAGTGCGGCGTGTTCGGCATCTTTGGCCGGCAGGATGCGGCGGCCATTGTCACACTCGGCCTGCATGCGCTGCAGCATCGAGGTCAGGAAGCGGCCGGCATCGTCTCCTATGACGGCACCCAGTTCCATGTCGAACGCCATGTCGGCCTGATCGGCGACACCTTCACCAAGCAGCGCGTCATCGACAGCCTGCAAGGCAACCGCGCCATCGGCCACACGCGCTACGCGACCACCGGCGGCGCCGGCATGCGCAACATCCAGCCCTTCTTCGCCGAATTGGCCGATGGCGGCTTTGCCGTCGCCCATAACGGTAACCTCACCAACGCCATGACGGTGCAGCGCGCGCTGCAGAAGCAAGGCGCGATCTTCTCCTCCACCTCCGACACCGAGACGCTTTTGCATCTGGTCGCGACCAGCAAGGAGCGCGACCTCAACTCGCGCTTCATCGACGCGGTGCGTCAGGTCGAGGGCGCCTTCTCGCTGGTGGCGATGACGGCCAAGAAGATGATCGGCTGCCGCGATCCGCTCGGCATCCGCCCGCTGGTGCTGGGCGATCTCGACGGCGCCTGGATCCTGGCCTCCGAGACCTGTGCGCTCGACATCATCGGCGCGCGTTTCGTGCGCGACCTGAAGCCCGGCGAGATGGTCGTCGTCACCTCCAAGGGCATTGAGAGCCTGTTCCCGTTCGAACCGCAGAAGACCCGCTTCTGCATCTTCGAATATGTCTATTTCGCCCGACCCGACTCCTCGGTCGAGGGCCGCAATGTCTATGAAGTGCGCAAGCGCATCGGCGCGGAACTGGCGCAGGAAAATCCAGTCGACGCCGACATCGTCGTACCGGTGCCGGATTCCGGCACGCCGGCGGCAATCGGCTTCAGCCAGGCGGCGGGCATTCCCTTCGAACTCGGCATCATCCGCAACCACTATGTCGGCCGCACCTTCATCCAGCCCGGCGATTCGATCCGCCATATGGGCGTCAAGCTCAAGCACAACGCCAATCGCCGCATGATCGAGGGCAAGCGCGTGGTGCTGGTCGACGACAGCATCGTGCGCGGCACCACCAGCCAGAAGATCGTGCAGATGGTGCGCGACGCCGGCGCCAAGGAAGTGCACATGCGCATCGCCTCGCCGCCGACCAGCGCATCGTGCTTCTATGGCGTCGACACGCCGGAGAAGTCGAAGCTGCTTGCTTCGCGCATGTCGGTGGAAGAGATGGCCGAGTTCATCCGGGTCGATTCGCTCGGTTTCCTCAGTATCAACGGTCTCTACCGCGCCGTCGGCGAGGCCAGCCGCGACGACGAGCAGCCGCAGTTCTGCGATGCATGCTTCACCGGCCAGTACCCGACCCGCCTGCTCGACTTCGAAGGCCACGACAATGTGCGCACGCTGTCGCTGCTGGCGACAAGCGGCTCGTAGAATTGCCGGACCGTCATCAGCCTTAGCCAGAGTTCCGGAAGCCATCGCATGACCCTCGACCTTACCGGCCGCGTCGCGGTCGTCACCGGCGCCTCGCGCGGCATCGGCTATTTCATCGCCAGGGAATTGGCTGCGGCCGGCGCGCATGTCATTGCGGTTGCCCGCACCGTCGGCGGGCTGGAAGAACTCGACGACCAGATCAAGGCGGCCGGCGGCCAGGCGACATTGGTGCCGCTCGATCTCGCCGACATGGCCGGTATCGACCGGCTGGGCGGCGCCATCCACGAGCGCTGGGGCAAGCTCGACATCCTCGTCGCCAATGCCGGCGTGCTTGGCGTCATCTCGCCGATCGGCCATGTCGAGGCCAAGACCTTCGAAAAGGTGATGACCATCAACGTCACCTCGACCTGGCGGCTGATCCGCTCGGTCGACCCGCTGCTGCGGCTTTCGGATGCCGGCCGGGCGATTATCCTGTCGTCCAACGCGGCGCATTCGGCGCGCGCCTTCTGGGCGCCTTACGCGGCATCGAAGGCGGCGGTGGAGACCATGATGCGCTCCTGGGCGCATGAGACGCAAAGTCTGCCGCTGCGCGTCAATGCAGCCGACCCCGGCGCCACCCGCACCGCGATGCGCGCACAAGCCGTGCCCGGTGAGGATCCCGAGACATTGCCGCACCCCTCCGAGATCGCCAAACGCATCGTGCCGCTGGCCAGCCCGGATCTCAAAGAGACCGGCCTGATCTTCCAGGCCAAGCACAACCGCTTCGTCGCCTACCGGCAACCGGAATAAAACGCGGGTTCGAAACGGATTAAAACAGCCTTCGGCTACGTTCTTCTGACGTAGGACATTCGAAACCGGAGGACCGACATGCCAAGACTCGCCACCGTTGCCGCCACCGCCCTTGCCGCCGCTCTTGGAGCTACGGTCGGCGTGGCCGTTTCCCAAGATACCAAGATGAGTTTCTTCGTCACCAGCGTCGGCTCCGGCAAGGGGGGCGATCTCGGCGGCCTGAAGGGCGCGGATGCCCATTGCGCGTCGCTGGCGGAAGCCGCCGGCGTCACCGGCAAGACCTGGCACGCATATCTCTCGACCAGCGCGGAGGATGCGCGCGATCGCATCGGCAAGGGGCCCTGGTTCAACGCCAAGGGCGCCAAGATCGCCGATGATGTCGCCTCGCTGCACAGCGACGCCAACGGCATCACCAAGCAGACCGCGCTGAACGAGAAGGGTGAGACGGTCAACGGCCGCGGCGATACGCCCAACCGACACGACATGCTGACCGGCTCCAAGCCCGACGGCACCAGGATCGCCGACCAGACCTGCGGCGACTGGACGATGAGCGGCTCCGAAGGGGCGGCGATGATGGGCCATCACGACCGCACCGGTCTCGACGATTCGGCGGCGGCGAAGTCGTGGAATTCTTCGCATGCCTCGCGTGGCGGCTGCAGCCAGGAGGCGCTGAAAGGCACAGGCGGCGACGGCCTGTTCTATTGCTTTGCGACCGACTGAACCACGGCGGAGGGCAATACCGCAGCTAGGAACCCGACGGATCATCACGCGGCTGTGATCTGAGGGGAGAAGCCGCTGGGCGGTCATGCTTTCGTCATTTCCGAGGAGTTGTTAGGATCGAGCGAATCCCGCAACGAGAGCCCGATCTGGGCAGAACAAGGAAAACTCCATGGCTACGACCGCAGCATTGGTCTGGTATCTGGTAATCGCCGGCCCGCAGGGCGGCATGGTCGTGCTGCCCAGCACCTTCGACAAGCGCGAACAGTGCACCGCCGCCATCACCGAGTATCAGAAGCAGCCGACACCCGCCGGCTGGTCCGTGCAGTGCGTGCCGAGCGCCTCGCCCTTCACCGACGAAGGCGACGCCGAAGAGCCGGCAGCTCAGTAAGCATCAGATATCAAGGCCCGCGACCGCTGCCGCGGGCCTTGTGATTCATCACCGCGCGCTCACCGTCAGTTCCGGCTTCTGGTTGATGGTCTGGAACACCACGCAATAGCGCTCGGTCAGCTTCAGCAGCGAATCAATGCGCTCCGGAGGCTCCGCCGTGTCGAGATTGAAATTGAGCCGAATGGCGCGAAAGCCGACCGGCGCATCCTTGGCGACACCAAGCGTGCCGCGAAAATCAAGGTCGCCTTCGGCTTCAACGGTAGCGGCGCCGAGCTTGAATTCGAGCGCCGTCGCGACCGCCTTCAGCGTCACCCCGGCGCACGCCACCAGCGCCTTGAGCAGCATGTCGCCGGAGCACAGTTCGAGCCCCGAGCCGCCTGTTGCCGGATGAAGGCCGGCGATTGCCAACGCCCTGCCCGTCTCCACCTTGCAGGCCACCGACTGTTCGTCGATCGAGCCCTTTGCCCTTAGAGTGATCAGTGCTTGCGTGGCGTCGTCGCGGTAGGCCTGCTTCAGCGGCGCCTGCATGGCCTTCAGCTCGGTTGCGTCCATTTTCGTTCCTCCGACAGGCTTTCTGCCTTGATAGCATGGTCCTGCGAGACTTGTGAGGCAATCCGAACATGACGACCCAAGCTGTCAGGAGCTGGTTTCGGCGGAAACAACAGCAGTGGGCGCGCCATAGTCTGTTCCCTTTGACTTCATCCGCCTCGGCCATAGCTATGCGGGAGTCGTTTCCGCGGAGGTCTCATGCGTTCCAAGCTGAAACTCGTCTCCCTTGTCCTCTTCATGCTTGCCGGCTTCGCGCAGCCTCTCCTGGCCGAAACGCCGAAGCGGCCGGCACCCGCGGGCGGCGTGCTTTCACTGCTGCCGCCACCTGAGATCACCGACCACTCCATCACCATTGGCGGACGCAGCCTGCGGTATCAGGCAAAGGCCGGCACGCTTCCGCTGCTCTCCGGCAAGGGCGAGATCACGGCGGAGATCTTCTATGTTGCCTATACGCTGAAGCCGCGGGAGAGCGTGGCGACGGAAGCACCGCGGCCAATCACCTTCGTGTTCAACGGCGGCCCGGGCGCCGCTTCAGCCTATCTGCATCTCGGCGCGCTCGGACCGCGCGTCGTGGCGACCGGAGCCGGCGGGGAATTCCTCCCCTCGCCGCAAAAGCTCATCGACAATCCCGACAGTTGGCTCGACATGACCGACCTCGTCTTCGTCGACCCGGTGGGAACCGGCTACAGCCGCGAGGCGCCCGGCCAGGATACGCACGACTTCTGGGGCGTCAGCCAGGATGCCAGTTCGATCGGCGCCTTCATCAGGCTCTATCTCGCCCAAAACAGCCGCATGGGATCTCCGCTGTTCCTCGCCGGTGAGAGCTATGGCGGGTTCCGCGCGGCACTGCTTGCCAGGACGCTGCAGGAAGATATCGGCATCAGCCCGAGCGGCATCGTGCTGATCTCGCCGGCGCTGGAATTCACCCTGGTGCAGCCCGACGAATTCGAGCCGCTGCATTGGGCTCTCGAACTACCCTCCCTCGCCGGGGTTCGCCTGCGCAGTGAAGGTGTCAGCGGCGACACTTTGCGGAAAAAGCTCGCCGAGGTCGAGCATTATGCACTTGGCGAGTACCTCAGTGCGCTCACCAGTGGGCTGGAGCAAGGCGGACGGCTGGCGGGTGATCGCGTGGCCGAGATCACCGGCCTGCCTCTCGACCTCGTTCACCGCAACTTCGCCCGCGTCCCGACCTCGCTCTTCGCAAGGGAGTTTGGCCGTGCCGCGGGCAAGGTGCTCAGCCCCTATGACGGCATGATCGCGACGGCGGATATCGCTCCCCAGAGTGCCCGTATCGCTGGCCCCGATCCGGTGCTGGACCGTAGCGCGCCGGCGCTGACCTCGGCCTTTGTCGCTTACGCGCGCGACGAACTGAACTTTCGCACCGATGTCAGCTACCGCTTGCTGAACGGCGATATCAGCCACAACTGGGACTACGGGACGAGCGCCTCGCGCCAGGGCTATGCCGGTGTGATGGATGACCTGCAACGGGCGCGGTCCTTGAATCCCGCGCTGGGCGTCGTCATCGTCAATGGCTACACCGATCTCGTCACTCCCTATCTGGCGTCGCGTTATCTGGTCAGCCAGATCCCGTCGCTCGCCGGCGCCAGGCCGATCCGCCTCGACGTCGTCGAAGGTGGGCACATGATGTATCTCAAACCGGACGGACGGCGCGCACTGAAGCAGGCCGCTTCAGTGCTTTACCAGGCAACCCAGTAAACAACAGGACATCGAGTCCCCCGGGCAACCCGGGGCGCCGATGCAGGCCCGGTGGTGGGCGCAGCGATCAAGCTGTCCCAAATGGGACATTGACGGACAAGGTCCCAAAACCGTCTGATCGGGCGAGGTTTCGTCATTCCATTTCCCGGTGGTCCCACAATGTCGCATACGCTCTCGACCACACCGAGGCAGGATGGGTTTCGCGCGCCTGGCGAATTCGAGCCCAAATCGGGCTGTTGGCTGATCTGGCCAGAACGGCCGGACACCTGGCGGCTGGGCGCCAAGCCCGCGCAGAGGCTGTTCGCCAATGTCGCTGCGGCGATCGCGCAAAGCGAGCCGATGACAGTGGCGGCGTCCAGCCGCCAGTGGCAGAACGCAAGAGCGCGATTGCCCAGCCATGTGCGCGTCGTGGAAATGTCGACCAATGATTCCTGGCTCCGCGACAGTGGCCCCAATTTCGTCGTCAATGATCGAGGCGAAGTGCGCGGCGTCGATTGGATCTTCAACGCTTATGGCGGTTTCGACGGCGGCCTCTACTCGCCTTGGGATCTCGACGACCTCGTGGCGCAAAAGGTCCTCGAGATCGAGAGGATGGACCGTTATCGCGCACCGCTGATCGCCGAGGGCGGCGGACTGCAATGCGACGGCCAAGGCACGCTCATCACGACCGAGCAGTGCCTGCTCAATCGCAACCGTAATGCCCATCTCGGAAAGGCGAAGGTGGAACAACAGCTTGGCGACTATCTCGGCGTCGACAAAATCATCTGGCTGCCGCGCGGTTTTGCTTTCGACGAGACGGATGGCCATGTCGACGACCTCTGCTGCTTCGTTCGTCCGGGCGTTGTGGCGCTGAGCTGGACCGACGAGCGGGACGATCCCCAATATGAGATCGTACGCGAAGCCGAAGAGGTGCTGCGCTCGGCCCGCGACGCGCGTGGCCGTCGCCTGGAGGTTCATCGGCTGCACCATCCCCTGCCGATCGAGATGACGATGGAAGAAAGCGAGAGCGTGGACCGGGTCGATTCGACTTGGGCACGGCCGACCGGCAACCGGATCGCGGCGAGTTACATCAACTATTATCCGGGTAACAGCGTCGTGGTCGTGCCGGAATTCGGCAGCGATCTCGACGGGAGGGCAAAGCAACAGCTGGCCACGCTGTTTCCCGACCACAAGATTGTCGGCATCGAGAACTCCCGCGAAATTCTGCTCGGAGGCGGCAATGTCGCCTGTATTACGTTACCCGTTTATGCGCCCCACCGGCATTGAGCGGCAAGCGTGCCGAAGTGAAATCAGAACGGTGCGCCGCATCGGCCCGCCAGGCAAAAGGAGATACCCATGCGCGCTCTGCTCTTCCCAATCCTGACCGCCGCGCTTGCCTGCGGCATCAGCTTCGGTGTCGCCCGGGCGGACGATGAGAAGGTGGTCAACGTCTACAACTGGTCCGACTACATCGCCCCGGACACGGCTGAGAAATTCGAGAAGGAGACGGGCATCAAGGTCCGCTACGATGTCTATGACGGCAACGAGGTCCTTGAGACGAAACTGCTCACCGGCGGCTCGGGATATGACGTGGTCTATCCCTCGGCCTTTCCGTTCCTGAAGAACCAGGTGAAGGCAGGCGCTTTCCTGCGGCTCGACAGATCGAAGCTTTCAAACCACTCGAAAATCGATCCGCAAGCCTTGTCGCTGATCGCGGGTGCGGATCCGCAGAACCTGTACGCCGTGCCTTATATGGCCGTCACAGACGGGATCGGCTACAATGTCGCTGCCGTCAAGCAACGGATGCCGGATGCGCCGACAGGTTCCTTCGCCATGGTCTTCGACGTCGACGTCGTCAAGAAATTCTCCGATTGCGGCGTCGCCATGATCGATGCTCCGGCGGAGATCATTCCTATGGCTATGAACTATCTCCACATCGATCCCAGGTCGACCAATCCGGACGACCTCGCCAAGGTCGAAGAGCTGATGGGCAAGGTGCGGCCCTATATCCGTTACTTCCACTCGTCGAAATACATCAACGACCTGGCGAATGGCGACATCTGTGTCGTGCTGGGCTGGTCGGGCGACATATTGCAGGCCAAGACCCGTGCGGCGGAATCCGCGAAGAAGCTGGAGATTGCATATTCCATTCCAAGGGAAGGCACGCTGATAAACTTCGATACGATGGCCGTGCCTAAGGATGCGCCGCATCCGGAGAATGCCCAGGCCTGGATCGATTTCAACTTGCGGCCCGATATCGCAGCGGCCAATTCCAGTTATGTTTCCTATGCCAATGCGATCCCGGAATCCCTGCCGCTGATGGATCAGGCCGTCGCAAAGGATCCCGGCGTTTTCCCGTCCGACGATGTAAAGGCCAAGCTGTTCGTGGTCGAGAACAACGACGCAAAGCTGCTACGACTGCAAAACCGCATGTGGACACGCGTCGTGACGGGACAGTGAAGCTGGCGAACCGTCAGTTGCGCGAGGCCTTCCAGCCTATGGCCAACAACTCGACCTGGGAGTGCACACCGAGCTTGCGGTAGACCTGCTTGATGTGGTTGCGCACGGTGCCGGGTGAAATCGACAGGCTTCGCGAAATCGTCTTGGCGCTGCCGCCCTCGATCAGGAGCCGCGCGATCTGCCTTTCCCGGGCGCTGAGTTGCGACCCCGCGGCTTCGATTGCGGAACCCTTGTCGCGAAGACGGCACAAATGAAGCAGCCTTTGCAGAATGAGCTTTGTCGCGCTGCTCGCCGCGCCGGCCACGGCCAGATCATGCTCGCCAAAACGCGGTGCGCCTTCCCGGCGAAGAAAGGTTACATAGCCGGCGGTCAGTCCGTCGAGGTTGAACACGCCGGTTATTTCATCGAAGCTGCCGGAGGGCCCGTAGAATTCGCGGTAATACGGCGTGCGCTGGAAATCGCCTTGGCTGAGAGCCGACAACGGCAGCAGGAAATCCTGCCTGGTGCTGGCGAACCTCTGGAAGAACGGATCCTGGCGATAGACGCGCGCATCATAGTCGCGGTTCCAGCGATCGGGTCCGGCATCGTCGATGGTCAGGGATGTTATGTCGCGACGATAGAAGCCAACATAGACACGATCCGAGCCAAGCAGCACCCTTGCCGCCGCGCTGAAGCGGGCCGACAAGTCTTCGGGCGTTGCCGCCAAGGCCGCGGCGGCCACGCCACCACTCCAGCGTTCAAGCCGGTCGAGAGAAAAATTCGACTGCATCCGCGCCCAGACTAAAGCAAGCCCCGCCAACTTCAAGCTGGCGGGGAACCGCGAGGTCGCCGGTGAGATCAGTCCGGCGGCCGCTTCCGCAGCTCATCGCCCCATCGACTGGTTGGACTCACGCCTTGGCCTGCGACCTCACATGGGCGATGTAGCCGCGAACGTCGCCGGCCGGACCAGCATAGGCCTTGCCGAGCTTCTTCTCCATCGCAGCCATGTATTCCTTCGCCCATTTGGGCAGGGCGTAGTCAATGACGGCGAGGAATTCGAGCGTCGCCGCAAGACGGATGTCGGCGATCGACGGGCTCTTGCCGCCGATGAACGGCTTGCCGTCGCGGAAGAAGGAGTGGAAGACCTCGAGCGGCTCGGCAATGGCGGCGACCGCGGCCTTCTGTGCCTCCGATTTCCTGTCTGGGTGGGCGTCGCTGTGACCGACCTCGCCGGCATATTGCGGGAAGCCGAGCGCCGGATAGGTGGCGCGCGCGACATAGGGATAGAGCGTGCCGATCAGATAGAACATAGCGCTGTCTATCATCGCCCGCTTGGCTGGCGCCTTCGGGTAGAATTTCTCCAGCCCATGCTTGTTGGAAAGATATTGCATGATGGCGCAGCTCTCCCACAGCACGCCGCGCGGCAGGCCCTTGTCCTCGATCATCGGCGTCAGGTGGGCCGGATTACGCGCCATGTATTCGGGCGAGCGCGTGTGCCCCCACGCATCGGTCTCCGCATGGTCGAGCCCGGCGGCGCGGGCAAAGACGCGAACGGTCATGTTGTTGACGCTCGGCTTCAGCATGCTGATGGTCAGCGCCGATTTCCTTGCCGGTTTCGCCTTAGCCTTGGCCGCGGTCTTGCCGGCGGCCTTTGGCGCCGTCTTGGTCGCAGCTTTTGCTGCCGGCTTCGCGGTCGCTTTTGCCGCTGGTTTGGCGGCCGGTTTCCCTGCGCTTTTCGTCACTGCTTTTGCCACGTGTTCCTCCTTGCCTGTTCAGCCTTCAGTATGGATTTTTGGGCGCCCGGTCCGCCGACAATGTCGCGCGCGCGCGTTCCACCAGCGCCTGGATCGCATCAGCCAGATGCACCTCGGCGATGTTGTAGTCGCCACGCGTGACGCGAAGCTTATGCGCCTCCATCAGCACATCGGCATGGGTGAAGCCTGCAGGCGGCTCGAAACGATAAGAGGCAAGCTCGATCAGAAGGCCGAGCGGATCCTCGAAATAGATTGAATCCATGAAGCCGCGATCCTTGACGCCACTGTGTTTGATGGCGCGCTCGTCGAGCCGGGCGACCGCCTGCAGGAAAGTGACGCGGGACACCGAAAAGGCGATGTGATGCACGCAGCCCGGGTCGGTCGGGGTGCGGCGCTGCACGGCCGTGCGGGTCTCGTCGGTGAAGATGGTGATCAGCCGGCCGTCGCCCGGATCGAAATAAAGATGGCTTTCGCTCGGCTTGTCGAGATTGGGCTGCTCGAAGATGAAAGGCATGCCCAGCACCCCTTCCCAGAAATCGATCGAGGTCTGGCGACCGGCACCGACCAGCGTGATGTGATGGACGCCTTGCGACTGCAGTTTCTGCATCGGCCTTCTCCCCGCAATATCCGCTCTGGCAGAAGCGGCCCGTCACGCCGCGCCCGCACAAGCTACATCTGGCATGAGCTGAGCGCCAATTCGATGTCCGTTCCCCCGGCGTTCTGCGCGCCTGCCTTCGTCTCCGGCTTTATAAGATGATGCTAAACCAATCGACCGTGCCGCGCCAGAAGCCGCATCCGGGACAAGCTGCATTTCGCACCACTGCCGCCTGCCCCAAAAGCAAGCGCGGTGCTGGAGCAGCGCCGTGCGGGATTTCGCCCGTATAGCTGGCAGGTGCGGAGCCGCCGGGGGCTGGGGCCGCCTTCACTCAAGCAGGCGCACGCCTTATGGCCGATATCGCCATTCTCGATACACGCGAAAGGGTCTTCGCCGGAATCCTGCTGACGGGCGCCGCCTATTTGCTGTTTTCGACGCAGGACGCCTCGATCAAACTGCTGGTCACCGGCATGACCGTCTGGCAGATCATGTTCTTCCGCAGCATCACCATTCTTGGCGCCTGCGCGGTGATCGGCGGGCGGCCGCTGTTCGCCGACACGGTGCGCTCGCCGATCGTGCGGCCGATGCTGGTGCGCAGCGCCTTCACGCTCGCCGCCTGGCTCTGTTACTACAATGCCGCCCGCAGCCTGCAACTCGCCGAACTGACCACCGTCTATTACGCGGCTCCGATCATCGTCACCGTGCTATCGGTGGTCCTGCTCGGCGAAAAGGTGCCCGTTCTGCGCTGGCTGGCGGTTCTGATCGGCTTTGCCGGCGTCTTTGTCGCCTGCGATCCCGCCCATCTTGGCCTGTCCGTGCCCGTGTTGCTGGTACTGACGGCGGCCTGCCTTTGGGGCATCGCCATCGTGCTTCTGCGCAAGACGGCGCTTGCCGAGCGCTCGACGATCCAGCTCCTCCTCAACAATTTCTATTTCCTGGTTTTTTCGGCGGTGCCGGCGCTGTCGTGGTGGCATACGCCGGACCCGGCACAATTGCTGCTTCTTGCCAGCGTCGGTGCGCTCGGCGGCTTGGCGCAATATCTTCTCTTCGAGGGCATGAAGCGTACGCCGGCATCGATCCTGGCGCCGCTCGAGTACACCTCGCTGTTGTGGGCGTTCGCGCTCGGCTTCGCGATCTGGGGCGACGTGCCGCGCCGCGAAGTGTTCCTGGGTGCCGCCCTTATCGTCGCCGCCGGCCTGCTGATCGTCGGCGGCGAACATTTCCGCAAGCGGCTTTGACTTGGATGGTCACTACTCCCGACGCGACGATGTCAGGACGAGGCAAGATAGGCTGCCGGCATGACTGAGATCACGGCCACCGCGGAAACCGCCGAACGCACGCTGGGTATCCTGCTGGTATCATCCTCGGCGGCTGTATTCGGGCTGACCGGCGTTCTGACCAAGTCGATCCATGCCGATCCGCTGACGATCACCTGCTGGCGCGGCTTTGTCGGCGCGATCCTGATCAGCCTCTACGTATTGTGGCGCCGCCGCCGTGCCGGCAACCGTGAACCGCTGCGGCTTGGCTGGCGCGGCTGGCTGCTGGCCATCGAAGGCGCACTGGCCAGCATCGCCTTCATTTCCGCTTTCAAGTTCACTTTCGTCGCCAATGTCGCGGTCATCTACGCGACGTCGCCCTTCATTGCCGCCGTACTGGCCTGGATGCTCGTGCGCGAGCCTTTCCGGCTGCAGACGATGGTGGCGGCGGCGGTGTCGCTGTGCGGGGTCGCCATCATGGTGTGGTCGGGTTTTGCCACCGGCAATTTGTTCGGCGACGGGCTGGCGCTGCTGATGACGGCCGGCAGCGCGCTGTACATGATCATGGTTCGCGCGTTCCGTGACACGCCCGTTGTGTGGGCCGGCGCGGTTTCGGCCTTCCTGCTGTTCATACTCGGATGGTTCGTCACCGATCCCCTGGCGGTCTCATCAAGGGACGCTATCCTGCTTGCCACCTTCGGCGCGTCCTTCGCACTGGCTTCCATTCTGTGGACGGAAGGCTCGCGGCTGATCCCGGCGCCTGAATCGGGCCTGCTCGGTTCGGCGGAAGTGCCGTTCGCCATCCTGTTTGCTTTTCTGTTCCTAGCCGAAATCCCGCCGCTGGCCAGCATGGTCGGCGGTGCCATCGTGCTCGGCGCCGTCTTCGCCCATGCCGGCCGCGACTGGCTGAAGGCACGCTCGCGACAGGCGTCTTCAAATATTTCTTAAAAAAATTTTCGGAAGTCACGGAACCATCACCGTGCCCGGACATTATTAGTGCGACGGGCCACCCCCCAAGTCCCCCCAAACCCCTCGGCCCGTCCTACTCCAAGCCGACCGCAAGGTCGGCTTTTTCTTTGCGACAGCTTTTGCTTTGCAACAGACGGGTCGACCGCAAGTCGGCTTTCCAGCCGATAGACCGGCGACGGAACTTCGCGCCTCGTCAATCAACCAAGCGATCCGGACAAAGCGAGGCTACCGCCGAGCAGCGTCGCCAGATCGCCTGCGGGCGCATCGGCACCGGCGCGCAGGCGGATCGCGAACTCAGCCATCGGAACCGGCGGCAAGCCAAGTTCGCGGGGCGCTTCGACAATGCCGGAATGGGCAAAGCGCGGGGTTCGCAAGGTCAGCGCAACACCGGCATTTACCGCAGTGCGCAGACCGGCCAGGCTGGCGCTGCCGGCAGCGATGCGATAGCGGCGGCCGGCGGCGTCGAGCGCGGCGAGCGCCGCCTCGCGAAACCCGCAATAGGGGTCGAGCAGCGCCAGCGGCAATTCTTCCTGCCGCGAGGCCAGTCCCTTCTGCGAACACAGCCATGTCATCGGCTCGCGCAACACGCCGACCTCGTCCGGCACGGCAGCCTGGCGCATGACGATCGCCAGATCGAGGCTGCCAGCTTGTAACGCCTGCGCCAGTTCGGCGGAGCGGCCGACACGCAATTCGATCCTGACGCGGGGATGGCTGGAGGCGAAGGCACGCAGCAGGTCCGGCAGGCCGCTATCGGCGAAATCCTGCGTCGTGCCGATGGCGACGCGCCCGGCAGCGCGCGCGCCCTTCAGCGCCAGCCAGGCCTGGCGATGCACGGCAAGAATACGCCTGGCGTGCCCGACAAGATCCTCGCCTGCCGGCGTCAGGCCGCGCCCCCTGCCCTGCGGCGCCAGAAGTGGCTCACCGACGATCTCTTCCAAGCGCTGCATCTGCGCCGTCACCGCCGAGGGTGAGCGGCCGACATTGGCCGCCGCCTGCGCCAGCGAACCGCTGTCGACGAAAGCAAGGAAGGTTCTGAGCAGGTCGGGATCAAGCGTTTCCATAATTCGATTTTATCAAATCATCAGTTGAAAACAATTCAGTTTTTTCGATCAAAAGATGATGGCATGGTCTTCAACGGCGCCCACGCCGCTAAAAACCAAGGAGAGAAAAATGCCCATCATCAATGTCAGCGTCACCGGCAAGCCCGACGCCACCCTGTCGGCCAGCATCGCCAGGGAAATAACCGAGATTACCGCCACGCATCTGCGCAAGGATCCGACGATCACCGCAGTTGCCGTGTCCTATCTCGATCCGCAGCACTGGTTCGCCGGCGGCAAGTCGCTCGCCGAGCACGGCACCAACACGTTCTGGCTCGACATCAAGGTGGTCGATGGCACCAACACAAAGCTCGAACTGGAGGCCTATCTCGAGGCGGTCTTCGATGCCTTTGGCCGCCTGCTAAGCGGCGTGCACCAGGAGAGCTATGCTTTCGTGCATGAGGTTCCGGCAGCGGCCTATGGCTACGGCGGCAAGACGCAGGAGTTCCGTTTCATCAGCGGGCGGCTGAACGCGGCGTGAGGGCGCCCCTTCCGCATTGACCTTGCCTCGACTTCCGCTAGGCTCTGTCCCCGAAGCGGCCGCACAAGAGCCGCAATGACAAAATCGTTGGGAGAGACGCGGCATGATCCTGACACTGGCGCTGCTTGCGGGTCTGGTTGTGGCCTGGTTGCTGATCGGCGTGGTGGAAAAATTCCGCCTCGGCCTGCGCTTCACCCAAGCGCTGCTCTACGCACCGTTCAAGCTCGCCTACCGGATCAGCGACAATCGCATCAAGATCGCTCGCAAGGCGCAGGTGCCGGTCATCTATGTCATCTCGCACCAGTCGCGCTTCGAGCCGGCGCTGATGCTGTCGCTGCTGCCCGACGACACGCTGCATATACTCGACGAGGTCTCGGCGCGTTCGCCTTGGCTCGAACCGTGGCGCGAACTCGGCCGCACCATTGCCTTCAACGCCGAACATGTCTTCGTCAGCCGCCGGCTGGTGCGCGTGCTGAAGGGCAAGGGCCGGCTGGCCGTCTATCTGCCGGACGCGGTCGAGCCCGACGTCAAGACGTTTCGGCTGTTCCGCGCCGTCACCCGCATAGCCATGCAGGCCGACGCCCGCATCGTGCCGATCTTCGTCGCCGGCGCCCGCAACCTGCCGGTGTCGCTGACGCCGGCGGACAAGGCACCGCGTCACTGGTTTCCACGGCTGTCGGTCAGTGTCCTGGAGCCGATGACGATCGCCGAACTGGTGGCGCGCAATCCGGACCAGGCTTCCAACACCAATGCGCTGTTCGACCGCGTCGCGGAGGCCCGGCTTTTTGGCACCGACCTCGACCGCGGCCTGTTCCTTGCCATGCGCGACGCCGCAACCAGGATCGGCGCTTCGCATCCGATCATCGAGGACGTCATTTCCGGGGCGCTGAGCTACCGCAAGATGTTCATCGGCGCGCGGGTGCTGGGCAGGCGCTTCGAGGCGGTGACGGCGCCGGGCGAAGCTGTGGGGGTAATGCTGCCCAACGCCAACGGCGTCGTGCTGTCGCTCGTCGGCCTGCTCTCGGCGGGCCGTGTGGCGGCGATGATCAACTACACGGCCGGGCCGGCAAGCGTCACCGCGGCTGTCCGTACCGCCGTCATCCGTACCGTTGTCTCTTCGCGTGCCTTCGTCGAGAAGGCCGATCTCGCCGATATCGTCGCCGCGGTTGAAAAGGGCGGCGCCAGGCTGCTGTGGCTGGAAGATGTACGCGAAAGCGTCACCACGCTGGACAAGCTTGCAGCCGCCTTGCTGTGGCGCCTGCCGCTGCAGCGACAGGACGCGGCAAAGCCCGGCGTGATCCTGTTCACCTCGGGCTCCGAAGGCACGCCGAAGGCCGTTGTTCTGTCGCAAAAGAATCTCCTCGCCAATGCCATGCAGGCCGAGGCGCGGATCACCATTTCGCCGGCGGACATCCTGCTCAACGTGTTGCCGGTGTTCCATTCGTTCGGCCTGACGGGCGGCACCATCCTGCCACTGGTCACCGGGGTAAAGCTGTTCCTCTATCCCTCGCCTCTCCACTACAAGCTCATCCCCGAGATCGCGCGCAAGGTGAAACCGACCATCATGTTCGGCACCGACACGTTCCTCGCCAACTATGCGCGCACCGCCAAGGACGGGGATTTCTCCAGTCTGCGCTTCGTCGTCGCCGGCGCCGAGGCGGTGAAGCCGGATACCCGCCGCGTTTATCGCGAACGCTTCCAGGCCGAGATCATCGAGGGCTTCGGACTGACCGAGGCGGCGCCCGTGGTTGCCGTCAACACCGCGATCCACGGCCGCGACGGCACGGTCGGCCGGCTTCTGCCGGCCATTCGCATGAAACTGGAGCCAGTCGAAGGCATCAACGATGCCGGCCAGTTGTGGCTCGACGGGCCGAACATGATGATGGGCTACATGACCGCGGACCGCCCCGGCGAGCTCCAGCCGCTGACCGGCTGGCACGACACGGGCGATATCGTCGCCGTCGACCGCGAAGGCTTCATCAGCATTCGCGGCCGCGCCAAGCGCTTCGCCAAGATCGCTGGCGAGATGGTGTCGCTGGGTGCGGTCGAGATGCTGGTGCAGTCGCTTTGGCCGGAAGAACGCCATGCGGCGGTGGCGGTGCCGGACAAAAGGCGGGGCGAGCGCATCGTGCTGGTCACCACCGCCGACGATGCCAGTGCCGAGGAGTTGCGTCAGTTCGGCAAAAAGGCCGGAGCGGCCGAACTGATGGTGCCTAACGACATCGTCAAGGTCGAGGAAATCCCGGTACTCGGCTCCGGCAAGACCGATTATGTGTCGACGAGAAAGCTGGCGATCGACCGGCTCGGACTTGGCGTGGCGGCCTGAGTCGGACCAAGGACTTCGGCCGACTTTCTAACCTATGTCCGAAGGCGGCACCTTCTCGCCTTCCAGCTTGGCTCGCTTGGAATAGGCGCGCACGCTGAATGGAAGAAAGATCAGGTAGCCCGCGACCGATGCCGTCAGCGTGTACCAGGGATAGGTCATCAGCAAGA
Organism: Mesorhizobium sp. CO1-1-11; assembly: GCF_020164995.1. Classification (NCBI taxonomy): domain Bacteria; kingdom Pseudomonadati; phylum Pseudomonadota; class Alphaproteobacteria; order Hyphomicrobiales; family Phyllobacteriaceae; genus Mesorhizobium; species Mesorhizobium sp. CO1-1-11. The sequence continues at coordinate 154,577 of NZ_JAIUHE010000008.1, read as the reverse complement.
GAATGTAGAGGACGACGGCGAGGATGACCGGCAGCACCCTGTCGCCAGGGATCTTGATGCTCTTGCCTGAATAGACTGGCAAGCGGCTGACCAGCAGGAAGGCGACCAGGATGGTGAAGCCGGTGGCGACGAAGGCGGCCGGCCGGCTGGGCTCCACCCCAAGCCGCAGGAAATAGAGATAGAGCGGCAGCATCACCAGAACGGCGCCCGCCGGCGCCGGCACACCGACGAAATATTCGGTCTGCCATATCGGGCGGTCGGCCTTCTCGTCGTCGAGCACGTTGAAACGCGCCAGCCGCAGCCCGCAAGCGATCGCAAACAGCAGTGCCGCGATCCAGCCCGGCGAGCCGGCGCGGTCGAGCAGGAAGGCATAGAGCACCAGAGCCGGCGCAACGCCGAAATTGACGATGTCGGCCAGGGAATCCATCTGCGCGCCGAATTTGGAGGTCGCCTTCAGCATCCGCGCCAGGCGGCCGTCAATGCCGTCGAGAAAAGCGGCCAGCAGCACCATCACCACCGCCGGCTCGAAACGCCCCTCGAAACCGAAGCGGATGCCGGACAGGCCGGCGCAGATGGCAAGCACGGTGACCAGATTGGGCAGCACCATGCGCATGGGGATCTCGCGGATGCGCGGACCGCCGCTGGCATGGGCCTCGAATTTTTTATACTGCGTGCCCACCGTCAGGAAATCCGCACGAGAGGCGTGCCGGCGACACCGCCGAATTCGGCGAGCACGGTTTCGCCGCCGACCGCCGTCTGGCCAACGGCGACGCGCGGCGTGGCGGTCAAGGGCAGGAACACGTCGACGCGCGAGCCGAAGCGGATCAGGCCGAAACGCTCGCCGGTGCCGATCGAAGCGCCGGCCTCGGTCCAGCAGACAATGCGGCGCGCCACCAGGCCGGCGATCTGGACTGCCGCCACCGTGCCGTTGGGGCTCTCGATGACGAGGCCGTTGCGCTCGTTTTCCGTGCTCGCCTTGTCCAGCTCGGCATTGAGGAATTTTCCCGGCCGATGTTCGATTCTGGCGATGCGGCCGCGCACCGGAGAGCGGTTCACGTGACAGGAAAAGACGTTCATGAACACGGAGATACGGGTCATCTCGACATTGCCGAGGCCAAGCTCGCGCGGTGGCACGGCCGGCCCGACCGCCGAGACGATGCCATCAGCGGGGCTTACCACCAGGCGATCGTCAACAGGCGTGACGCGCTCGGGGTCACGGAAGAAATAGACGCACCAGGCGGTCAGGATCAGGCCGATCCAGAACAGGATCGAGGAGAAATAGCCGACGAACAGCGTCGCCGCGCCAAACGCCGCGATGAAGGGATAGCCTTCGCGATGGATCGGTACGAACGCGTTCTTGACCGTGTCGACAAGGCTCATGGGCTGGGGGCGGTCCCTGTTTCAGGTCCGGCCTCAATAGCCGAAACACCCCCTGCCCGCAACGCGACAATCGCCGGCGCGGATGAACGGGCAAGTGCGGGCCTGTGACCGCGGATAGCCTGGCGCTCCGTGTGTCGTGAAATTGGATACCGGGTCGCATGCCTGTGTCATGCCCTCAAAAGCCATCCCTTGACAGCGCCGGGACAGCCAGAGTGGCCGAGAAACCTATCTGCGCCGACGCCGCCCTTGCGCAGACCGGCACCTGTGGCGTCAACGTCACACCGATGCAGCGTTCTTCCTGCGCGAAAATACAGCGGTCCGCTGTCGGGAGACTCTCATCTCGCCCGTCCTTGGTGGGAAGCGCTTCATCGCAAGGGCGGATGACGCGCGCAACGGAGGCTCCTGATCATGCGAATATCGTCCGGCGACAAACCGCATATCGTCATGGAAGGTCTCGCCTTCGGGGAATCGCCACGCTGGCATGATGGGCGCCTGTGGGTCTGCAATTGGGGCACCGGCGAGATCATCGCCGTCGATGCCGACGGCAGCCGCAAGATCATGCTCACGATTCCGGCTGTCCTGCCCTACTCAATCGACTGGCTGCCGGATGGTCGCCTGCTGGTTGTCTCAGGCCGCGAGGGCCTGCTGTTGCGGCAGGAAGCCGATGGCTCGCTCGTCACCCACGCCGACCTGCGCGGCCTGTCGAAAAGCCCGTGGAATGAGATCGTCGTCGACGGGCGCGGCAACATCTACGTCAATGGTGGCGGGCCGGCGCCGGCGACCGGCCAGCATTTCGGTCCCGGCACCATCGTGCTGGTCACACCGGATGGCGCGGTCAGGCAAGTGGCGGACACTATCGCCTTTGCGAACGGCATGGCGGTGACCCCGGACAACAAGACGCTGATCATTGCCGAATCCCATGCCAACCGGCTGACCGCGTTTGACATTGCCGCCGACGGTTCCTTGTCCAACAGACGCACCTGGGCCGATCTCGACGGATATCCCGACGGCATCTGCCTCGATGCCGAAGGGGCGGTCTGGTATGCCGACGTTCCCAACAAGCATTGCGTGCGGGTGCGCGAAGGCGGTGACGTCTTGCAGACCGTCACCGCCGATCGCGGCTGCTTTGCCTGCATGCTGGGCGCTGCGGACAGGAAAACGCTGTTCATCACCGCCGCCGAGTGGCGCGGCTTCGAACATATGACAAGCGACGCCCGCACCGGCAAGGTGCTCGGCATTGAAGCGCCGGCACCGGGTGTGGGGTGGCCTGGCTAGAGTCCCGGCACGCGCTGATAATTGGCGATATCAGCTCGCACTCCGAGCCGGGCGATCGTCTCCTGCGGGTTGAAGGCGATGCGCTCGTGAGCAGCCTTGACGATCGGTACCACATTGTCGACGGCAGCCTGGCTTTCCCATTCGACGATGGTGACCAGGTTGAATTCGCCCGGTCCGGAGAATTGCTCGAGCAGAAAGTCCTGGACGAAGCCTTGCTGCAGACGCAGCAACTCATGCGTCATCTTCACCTTTGCGAGGATTTCATCGCGGGCATTGGCGGGCACCACGAACTTGTCGACCCTGAACACGCTGCCGCCGTTAACATCCTGATCCGTAAAGCTCATATCCATTTGATTCCGTCCTCGACGATGCTGTTTTGCGGCTCTCGGGCGACGGTCTACAATCTCAACCTAAGTTGAGGTCAAGAGCTTTTTTGAGCTACGACATCTCCGATGTGCGCCGGCGTACGACGACACCCAGTTCGTCGCTTTCGCGGGCAATGCGCAGCCGCTCCTCGGCTTCGGTCGCCTCGCGCTGGCGGTCCCACATCGAGGCATAGAGGCCGTGCTTTCGCATCAGCTCGACATGAGTGCCGCGCTCGGCGATCTGGCCGTCCTTCAGCACGATGATCTCGTCGGCGGCAATCACCGTCGACAGGCGGTGGGCGATGACGATGGTGGTGCGGCCCTTGCTGACGAGGTCGAGCGCGGCCTGGATCTCCTGTTCTGTATGACTGTCCAGTGCGGAGGTCGCTTCGTCGAGCATCAGGATCGGCGGTGCCTTCAGGATGGTGCGGGCGATCGCCACGCGCTGCTTCTCGCCGCCGGAAAGTTTCAGCCCGCGCTCGCCGACCATCGACTTGTAGCCGTCGGGCAGCTTCTCGATGAACGGCCCGATCTGGGCGAGTTCGGCGGCCTTGCGCACCTCCTCCTCGCCGGCGCCGACACGGCCGTAGCGGATGTTGTAGGCGATGGTGTCGTTGAACAGCACCGTGTCCTGCGGCACCATGCCGAGCACCGCGCGCAGGCTGTCCTGCGTCACGTCCCTCACGTCCTGGCCGTCGATCAGAACCTGGCCACCCTGCACGTCGTAGAACCGGAACAGCAACCGCGAGATGGTCGACTTGCCCGCACCCGACGGCCCGACAATGGCAACGGTCTTGCCGGCCGGCACCTCGAAGGAGACGCCCTTCAGGATCTTGCGGTTCGGATCATAGGAAAAGTGGACGTCACGGAACTCGACCTTGCCGGCGCTGACGGCCAACGGCTTGGCGTTGGGCTTGTCGACGATCTCCTGCGGCACGTCGAGGAGGTCGAACATGTGCTCAATGTCGGTGAGGCCCTGGCGGATTTCGCGATAGATGAAGCCGATGAAGTTGAGCGGCACGGAGAGCTGTACCAGCATGGCATTGATGAAAACGAAATCGCCGACGCTCTGGGTGCCGGCCTGCACCTCCAGCGCCGACATGCACATGACGACGACCGTACCGACGCCGAAGATGAAGCCCTGGCCGAAGTTCAGCCAGCCGAGCGAGGTCCAGGTCTTGGTTGCGGCGATCTCGTAACGCGCCATCGAGCGGTCGAAGCGCTCGGCCTCCATGCGCTCATTGGTGAAATACTTGACCGTCTCGAAGTTAAGCAGCGAGTCGATCGCCTTGGTGTTGGCGTCGGTGTCGCTGTCGTTCATGTCGCGGCGGATCGAGATGCGCCAGTCGCTGGCCTTTACCGTGAACCAGACGTAGAGGCAGACGGTGACCGCCACCACGGCCACATATTTCCAGCCATAGGTGAAACCGAATATGCCGGCGGTCAGCGCGAATTCGAGGATCGTCGGCGCGGTGTTGAGCATGATGAAGCGGACGATCGTCTCGATGCCCTTGGTGCCGCGCTCGATGATGCGCGACAGGCCGCCGGTGCGGCGCTCCAGGTGGAAGCGCAGCGACAGCTGGTGCATGTGCACGAAGGTGCGGAAGGCAAGCTGGCGAACCGCATGCTGGCCGACCCGGGCAAACAGCGCATCGCGCAGCTGGTTGAAGCCGAGCTGGACGAGCCTCAGTACATTATAGGCAATGACCAGCATCACCGGGGCAAGCATGAACGATGGCAGCGGCGGTGGCGTTTTGAAGCCGCCCGCCAGCGCATCGGTCGCCCATTTGAAGAAATAGGGACCGGCGACCAGCGTCACCTTGGCGACGACCAGCAGCAGCGTCGCCCAGGTCACCCGCGCCCTGAGATCGGCGCGGTCGGCCGGCCACATATAGGGCCAGAGATTGCGCAGTGTCGTGAGTGTCGAGGTGTCGGCGGAGACGGTTTTTTCGGCCACTTTTCTTGCCTTTTGGGTGAGAGGGTCAGCGGCCGGAGCAGCAGGAATTGATGAGCGCGCCCAGCGATGCCGACACGTCGGCAAGTGCCGCGCGATCGACCGCATAGCGCGATCGCTGACGGTCGGGCTCAAACCGGACGAGGCCCGCCTCGACCAATATTTTCAGATGCTGGGAGATCGTCGACTGGGCCAGAGCGAAACGGTCGACGACCTCACGGCAGCAGCAGGAATTGCTGGCCGACAGATGCCTCAGTATCTCGATCCGCGCCGGATGCGAAAGTGCTGCGAACCGCGCCGCGACAGCGCGGCTGTCCGGCATGCAGCCAGGCAGTGCCGAGGCGGCATGGTCTGGTAAGGGAACGCATTCTGTCATCGTTCATCGGCGATAGACGATGAACGATGACAGGGCAAGCTAGGCCGATGGGTAGATTGCCAGAATTGCCGGTCTATCCCTATTCCGTCTTCATCGGTGCGGTCGTCGCCTGCTCGCCCATTGCCTTGAGGTCGGCGGCTTCGCCTTCCTTCGACTTTTCCGGAACCTTGAACACCTGCCCCGGCCAGATGCGGTTCGGATTCCTGATCTGGTCCTGGTTGGCGAGGTATATGGTGGAGTAGCGCACGCCGTGACCATAGACGCGCCGTGAGATCCGCCACAGTGTGTCGTTGCGCCGAATGATGACCGCGCTGTCGGCATGTTCGAGCTTGGGCGACACGATTTCGGGCACGTCGCTTGGCGGCGTGGCTGCTGCGACGTTAGCCGGAGCCTCGGTGGCTGGCGCGGCGGGAGCCGGCGCGGTCTCGCCCGGAGCAGCGGCGGCAACAGCGGGCGCCGCGGGCTTGGCCTCGGCGGGCTTGGTCTCGGTGGGCTTGGTCTCGGCGGGGGCAACGGCGGCGACCGCCTCGCCCGGTTCGCGCTCGAAGGGCACCGCGGCGCGGGCCACCACCTTCACGCCATCGGCATCGAGGCCGTCGACATGGATGGTATAGCTGCCGACCGGAATATCGCGCGTCGCCTCGACCAGGAAATGGCCGTCCGACGAGGTCTGCGCGTCGCCGAGCAGGATGTCGTTGGCGTAGGCGCGCACCTTGCGGCCCGGATCGGCGAGGCCGGCGACAAAGATCTTGTTGCCGTCGATCTCGACTGCCTCGACCACGATCTTTGGTTCGGCCACGGCTGCCGCGGGCGCGGCCGGTGCCGCCGGAGTGGGTTTTGCTTCAACCACGGCTGGCGTGGCCGTCGCCGGCGCGGCGGGCGCTTCAGCAGCAGGAGCGGCAGCCTGGTCGCCGGTTGCCGGCGCCGGCTTTGGCTCAGATGCCGGAACCGTCAGCAGTTCGGCCGGCTTGCCCGGCTCCTCGACCATGGCCAGCACCTGGCCAGCCGCATTCGTGGGCACCGAGACGACTGCGGTCTGCGCCGAGGCGGTCACGACCGCGCCAACCGTCGAACGCAGGGCGATCGTATAGTCGCCGGGCTTCAGCGGGTCTTCGAGCACGATGACAAAGGCGCCATCGGGACCAGCAACCGTGGAGCCGATCACCGTCGCGCCGTTGAGAATTTCGACCTTCGAGTTGGGCGCCGCGTTGCCGGCAACGACGATCGAGCCGTTGCTCTCGACCCGTACGACATCGAAAGTCGGCGCGATCGGATCCGCCGTCGCGGGCGCCGCAGGCGCCGCAGCGTCGGTTGCAGGTGCTGCCGGGGCCGTCGCCTGAGGTGCCGCGCCCGGCGCGGCCGGCATCGCCGGAGCCGGCAGGCGCCCTTCCGTGCCAGGATCGGCCGGCTTCGGCGCCGCGGGCGGCGTCAACGCCGCGACTTCCGCCGGCGGTGTGCGATGAAGATACGGGTCGAGTGCGCCCGACACATAGGCGGTTCCCGCGGCCGCGACGGTCCCACCCGCCGCGAACAAGAACGCCTTAAATGGATTGATTGCCATGTATTTCCCTGCCCCTTAGCCACCTAACGCCGGTCTAGCGTGTTTTGCCATGACCGACAAGAAAAAGCCCGGCCTTCTCAACCCTAGGGCTTGACCGCGCTTTCAGACCCAATCACCAATCATCGGCATGAACACGATTCGATCCGTTTGCGTCTATTGCGGCTCATCTCCGGGCCGCGATGAAATCTATGTCAAGGCCGGCCACCTGCTTGGACGCTCAATTGCAAAGGCAGGCCTGCGGCTGGTCTATGGCGGCGGCACCAAAGGCATTATGGGCGCCGTCGCCGAAGGCGCGCTCAAGGCCGGCGGCAAGGTGACGGGCATCATTCCGCGCTTCCTGATCAACAAGGAAGCAACCGAAACCGCGCTTGACCGGCTCGACGAGTTGTCGATCACCGACAACATGCACGAGCGCAAACACAAGATGTTTGAGAAATCCGACGCCTTTGTGGCGCTGCCTGGTGGCATCGGCACAGTCGAGGAGATCGTCGAGATCATGACCTGGGCGCAACTTGGCCATCACCGCAAACCGATCGTCTTCGGCAATGTCAACGGATTCTGGGATCCGATGACGGCGTTGCTTGATCACATGGCGGCGGAAGGCTTCATTCATACCGCGCAGCGTGTGAAGCCGCTGGTCGTCAACGATCCCGAGGCGATCGTCGCCGCCATCATGGTCGCCGGCTCCTCGGTCGACGCGCCGACCGAGGGCGTCCAGTCGGTGATCGACAAGATGTAAGGTTACGGGAGTAGAGCAGTAGGTTTGCAGTGTCGGAGCGTACACTTCCCCCTACTGCCTGCTCCCTACTCCCTCCGAGCAGCTTGCCCCAGATCGGCGACATTCCCGGCAGCGGCATGATGTTCGCAGTCGGCAGCGATGCCGATGTGCGCGGCCATCTCGCCACCTTGCCACTGGTCAAGGCTGGCATGATGGACATTGCCGCGACCGTGCCACTCAACCCCTATCCGGGGTTTGGGCCGAAGCGCTGAGGCCGACGGCCGCGACAATCGAGGTCGTCAGCAGGACCGCCAGGCCGACAAGCGCCTTGCATCTCATCAAGCCAAGCGGCACGCTGGCGCTGCCGCTTGCCAAGGGCCGAACGAGCCTTCGACTGACGGGCGACAAATCGCAATCGATGAAGGTGCAAATTGCATTCGACCGACTATCTCGGCCAACTGTTCGGCCTCGAAGGCAAGCATGCCTTCATAACCGGCGCCAGCCGTGGCCTGGGCCTCGCCTTCGCGGAGGCGCTTGCGAGCGCCGGCGCGCGCGTCACGATCGGCGGCCGCAAGGCCGACGATCTCAAAGCGGCCGCGGACAAGTTGCGCGCCGCGGGCCATTCGATCACGGAAGCGGTGATCGACGTAACCGACACCCAGTCGGTCGACCAGGCAATCGCGGCGGCGGAAACCGGCACCGCACCGATAGACATCCTGGTCAACAATGCCGGCATCCAGCGACGGGCGCCGTTGGAGACCTTCAGCGACGCCGACTGGGACGCGTTGATGGCCACCAACCTGGACGGCGTGTTCAAGGTGAGCCGGGCCGTCGTAAAGGGCATGATCGCGCGCCAAAGGGGGTCGATCATCAATGTCTCCTCGGTGCAGAGCGTGCTCGCACGCCCGTCGATCGCGCCCTATGCGGCGAGCAAGGGCGCCATCACCATGCTGACCAAGTCGATGGCCGGCGAATGGGGCCAGCACGGCGTGCGCGTCAACGCCATCGCGCCGGGCTATTTCAAGACCGAGCTCAACGCCGCGCTGGTCGCCGACGAGACATTCTCCGCCTGGCTGACCGGCCGCACGCCGATGCGGCGCTGGGGCGAAGTGAGGGAACTCGCGGGCGCTGCCGTGTTCCTGGCGTCCGACGCCGCCAGTTTCGTGAACGGACAGATGCTGCTGGTGGATGGCGGGATCACCAGCGTCCTGTAAGGGGGCACGCCGTCACGGAACAGTCACACTAAATCGGGGATGCCGTGCTAGAAATCGCGCTTGGCCGCCCCCGCGACCCCGACCGCATCAGAGACCGGCGAAGCCGCCATGAACATCGCCATCCCCTCCGAAGGCACTGACCTGTCGCCTTACCTGCCCGATGAGCACGGGCTGTTCTTCATCTACCACTTTACCGCTGAGGGCGCGCGCACCAGGGATGCCGCCGCCGCGCATTGGACATGGCGCAGCTACCAGCTTTCCGACATGCGCGCCCGCCACGAGATCGGCGCCGATCAGGCATTGCCGGCGCCGGTGCGCGAAGCCTTCCTGACCGCCAGTCATGGCTGCCACATCGACCTCGAGGATGACTGGCTCTATGGAGATCTGCCGGACCTGCGCCATGATTATTCGGCGGAAGCCGGCGGGCTTGGTCATTTCCGCTTCGCCCTCAACGACACGATGCTGGTCGGCGCCCGCAAACAGCCGCTGCAATCGGTCGACAACATCCGCAAGGCGATCGAGAACGGATCGCGCAAGTTTCGCTCGCCGGCCGAGCTGATCGAGGCTGTCGTCGGCCAGTCGTTCGACGGAATGGCGACGGAACTCGCGGCACTCAGCGACAATCTCGATGGCATCGAGGACCGTATCGTGTGTGACGCATGGCACAATGAGCGGCAGGCGCTGGTCGATGCACGCCGGCATCTGGTGGTCATCCATCGGCAGATGGCGACGCTGACCAACCTGTTTCGCCATCTCGACCATTCGCACCGCAACGACCTGCCGGATTCGATCAACGACATGGCGGCGCGGCTTTCGCACCGCGCACAGACACTGCACTATGACGGCGAGCAGTTGCAGGCGCGCACGCGGCTGCTGCAGGACGAGCTGATGGCCAAGCTGACGACGCAGTCGAACCGGCTGCTTTACGTGCTCTCGGTGATGACGGCGGTGCTGTTGCCGATGACCATCATCTCAGGCCTGTTCGGCATGAATGTCGGCGGTTTGCCGCTGGTCAACACCCCGTTGGGTTTTTGGGTGATCACGGGCGCGTCGCTGCTGATCGCGGGCGTGACCTATCTTTTTGTCAGGCGGCTCGGGCAGATGTAGCCCGGCGCGCCGTCGCCAGCATGGACCAGGAATAGACCGCAAGAGCCGCCCAGATCAGGGCAAAGGCGATGGCCTGCGTGGTGCCGAACGGCTCGTCGAAGATCAGCACGGCAATCAGAAACACCATGGTCGGCGCTATGTACTGCATGATGCCAATGGTCGAGAGGCGCAGCAGCTTGGCGCCAAAGGCGAACAGCAGCAGCGGCACGGCCGTCACCGGCCCGCAGCCGATGAGCAGCGCGGTGTCGGTGCCATTGCTGGAGACGAAATGGTCCTGTCCGGTGGTGATAAGGAAGACGATGTAGCCCAGCGCCGGCACCGACAGCAAAAGCACTTCGAGCAGGAAGCCCTGGCTGGGACCGATCGGCAGCGTCTTGCGGAAGAAGCCGTAGGCGGCGAAGGAAAACGCCAATGCCAGCGACACCCAGGGCAGTTTGCCGCCGTCGATTGTCAGCACGGCGACGGCGACCGCCGCAAGCACCACCGCCGCGATCTGCAACCGGTCGAGCCGCTCGCCGAGCAGCAGTGCGCCGACCACGACGTTCACCAGTGGGTTGATGTAATAGCCCAATGCCGTCTCGACGGTGCGGTCGACCGCGATCGCCCAGACATAGATGCCCCAGTTGACCGAGATCAGCGCCGCCGTCAGCCCCGCCATAGCGATGGTGCGAGGCGAGCGGATCGCCACCTTGAAGTCGGCCGTGCGGCCGGCCCAGACCAGGACCGCCGCGGCAATCGGCACCGACCAGACGATGCGGTGTGCAATCACCTCGGCAAGCGGCAGATGCGCCACCGCCTTCATGTAGAAGGGCAGCAACCCCCACAAGAGATAGGCACCCAGCGCCAGCAAGAAGCCGCGGCGGGCTTTCGATTCTGCATCGGGGGTAATTGCTTCAGCGGCCATGGCTCAACGCTATGGCCCAGTAATCTTGGCAAGACCATCGCAAAGTTCTGATGGATCAATGGACTTTCGCTGATGGTTCAAACTTACTCCGCCGCCACCAGCCCCGCCATCTCGCGATTCTTCATCAGCTTGTAGACGATCGAATCCATTAGCGCCTGAAACGACGCGTCGATGATGTTTTCCGAGACCCCGACCGTCCACCAGCGCGCGCCGGTACCGTCATGCGATTCGATGAGCACGCGGGTGATGGCCTCGGTGCCGCCATTGAGGATCCGCACCTTGAAGTCGGCAAGCTCGAGATCCGCGATCTCGTTCTGGTATCTGCCGAGATCCTTGCGCAGCGCAATGTCGAGCGCGTTGACGGGGCCATGGCCCTCGGCCACCGACATCTTCTCCTCGCCCTCGACCAGCACCTTGACCACTGCTTCCGACACCGTCTTCAACTGGCCATTGGCATCGAAGCGGCGTTCAATCATGCAGCGGAACGAGGTGACGTGGAAGAATTCGGGCAGGCCATGCAGCATCTTGCGCGCCAGGAGTTCGAAGGAGGCGTCGGCGCCCTCATAGGCGTAGCCCGAGGCCTCACGCTCCTTGACCACCGATATCAGGGCGTCGAGCCGATGGTCGTCCTTCGGCACATCGATGCCGCGCCGCTTCAACTCGGCGAGGAAATTGGCCTTGCCGCCCTGGTCGGAGACCATGACGCGGCGGCGGTTGCCCACGGCCTGCGGCTCCACATGCTCATAGGTCGCCGGCTCCTTGGCCAGCGCCGAAGCGTGGATACCCGCCTTGGTGGCAAAGGCGGAGGAGCCGACATAGGGCGCCTGCGCTTCCGGAGCGCGGTTCAACAATTCGTCGAAAGCGCGCGACAGGCGCGAAATGCCGGTCAGCGCTTCGGCTGAGATTCCCGTCTCGAAGCGGTCGGCGAAAGCCGGCTTCAGCGCCAGTGTCGGCACGATCGAGATCAGATTGGCGTTGCCGCAACGTTCGCCGATGCCATTCAGCGTGCCTTGGATCTGGCGCACGCCGGCCTCGACGGCGGCAAGGGAATTGGCCACCGCCTGGCCGGTGTCGTCATGGGCATGGATGCCGAGCTGCTCGCCCGGAATGCCGGCGGCAATGACCTTCTCGACGATTGCCCGCACTTCCGAGGGCTGCGTGCCGCCATTCGTGTCGCATAGCACCACCCAGCGCGCACCGGCGTCGTAGGCCGTTTTCGCACAAGCGAGCGCATAGTCCGGATTGGCCTTGAAGCCGTCGAAGAAATGCTCGCAATCGACCATTGCTTCCTTGTCCGAAGCAACCGATGCCTCGACGGACACTTTTATGGAGTCGAGGTTCTCCTCGTTGGTGCAACCGAGCGCCACGCGAACATGGTAGTCCCAGCTCTTGGCGACGAAGCAGATGGCGTCCGATTTCGATTGGACAAGCGCCGCCAGCCCTGGATCGTTAGAGGCTGAGACCCCGGCCCGCTTGGTCATTCCGAACGCAACGAATTTTGCGCGTGCCGTGCGCTTCTGCTGGAAGAATGCAGTGTCGGTCGGATTGGCGCCGGGATAACCACCTTCGACATAGTCGAAGCCGAACTCGTCGAGCAGTTTGGCAATCGCGATCTTGTCCTCGACCGAAAAGTCGATGCCCGGCGTCTGCTGGCCGTCGCGGAGCGTGGTGTCGAAGAGATAGAGGCGCGCGCGGCTCATCGTCATTTGCCCGCAAACTTGTCCGTCGCGCGGATCAGCCGGTCGAGGATGCCGGGCTCCGAATAGGCATGACCGGCGCCTTCGATCAGATGAAAGTCCGCCTTCGGCCAGGCCTTGTGCAGCGCCCAGGCGTAGCGCGCCGGGCACGGCATGTCGTAGCGGCCGTGGACGATGGTTCCGGGGATGTCCTTGAGCTTCCCGGCATCACGGAGCAACTGCCCCTCCTCGAGCCAGCCGGCATGGACGAAATAGTGGTTTTCGATGCGGGCGAAGGCGACGGCATAGTCGTCCTCGCCAAACGGACCGCTGGTTTCGGGTTCAGGAAGCAGCGTGATCGTCTCGCCCTCCCACAGGCTCCAGGCGCGGGCGGCCTCGATCTGCGCCTTCCGGTCGGACCCGACCAGCCGCTTGCGGTAGGCGGCCATCATGTCGCCGCGCTCGGCCTGCGGGATCGGCGCCAGGAAACGCTCCCATTTGTCGGGGAACATCTCCGAAACGCCGAATTGATAGTACCATTCGAGCTCGGCGCGGGTCAGCGTGTAGATGCCGCGCACCACCAGTTCGCTGACGCGATCAGGGTGTGTCTCGGCATAGGCGAGCGCCAGCGTCGAGCCCCAGGAACCGCCGAACACCAGCCAATTGTCGAAGCCGGCCATTTCGCGCAGTCGCTCGATGTCGGCAACGAGATGCCATGTCGTGTTGGCCTCCAGCGAGGCGTTCGGCGTCGACTTTCCGCAGCCGCGCTGATCGAACAGGATGACGTCGTAGAGCTTGGGGTCGAACAGCCGCCGGTGTTTTGGCGAAATGGTGCCGCCCGGCCCACCATGCAGGAACACGGCCGGCTTGGCGCCCTCAGTGCCCGACCGCTCCCAATAGACCATATGGCCGTCGCCGACATCGAGCATCCCCGAGTCGAACGGTTCGATTTCCGGGTAGAGGGTGCGCAAGCTCATATTTTCAGGCCCTGTTGCGGCCAGTTGGCCGTTTCGTAATCGGGGTGTTGGAAGGAGATGATCTGCTCCTGCCGCGCGTAATAATCGGGATCCTGGTGGACAGGCTGGTCGAAGATCGTCTCGACCCAAGGCAGCCGTGCCGCATAGTTGACCTGGATCCGCGGCGCCAGATCCGAGCGGTCGTCGAAGGCGCCGATGGCGATCTCGAGCCCGCCGGGCTGCCGGTAAGTCAGCGGCGTGCCGCAACGGGCGCAGAAGCCGCGATCGATGTTGACCGAAGACTGGAAATAACTTGGTTCTTCATGGGTCCATTCGACGCCATCCTTGGGTACCGTCACCAGCGCGCCGAAGAAGGAGCCGAACTGTTTCTGGCACATGCGGCAATGGCAGATGGACGCACGTCCCAGCGCCCCCTTGATGCGGAAGCGCACGGCGCCGCATTGGCAGCCGCCGGTTCGGACAGTTTCGGTCATGGTCTTTCCTCCGGCGGCCATTGGTCGGTGTCGTGGTCGGGATGCTGATAGGAGACGAGCTCGGCGAGATAAGGAGCCGAGCCGATATCCGCCATCGTGTCCTCGCCCGGCAATCGCGGAATGGAATCCACATAGGGCAGTTTTGCTTCCGTGCCCCACTGGATGGTCGGCGCGATACCAGCCGGATCGTCGAAGGCGGCGATCGCCAGAGCCATGCCGTCGGGCGCCTCGAAGGTCAGCGGCGTGCCGCATTCGGCGCAGAAACCGCGCCATACGACATTGGAGGAACTGAACCGCTTGGGTTCGCCGCGCGTCCAGTCGACCTTGGCGCCGCGCACCGAGACCAGCGGCAGATAGAAATTGCCGCTGGCCTTCTGGCACATGCGGCAGTGGCAGACCGAGGCGTCGCCGAGCGCGCCTTCGACGCGGAAGCGCACCGCACCGCACTGGCAGCCGCCTGTGTAGACAGGCCGGTTGTCGAGGCTCATTGGTTTTCACTCCGGATCATGGCAGACCGCCTCGACATTGTTGCCGTCGGGATCGAGGACGAAGGCGCCGTAATAGTTGGGGTGATAGTGCGGACGCAGGCCCGGTCCGCCATTGTCCTTGCCGCCGGCTGCAAGGGCGGCGGCGTGAAAGGCGTCGACCTCGGCGCGGCTGCGCGCGGTGAAGGCGACGTGCTGATGATCTCGGGGCTTTTCCCTGGCCGCGCTCAACCAGAACACCGGCCGGTCGCGGCCATAGCCGCCGACCTTGGCGCCACCAGTGTATTCCTGCGGCACCATATAAAGCAGCGAGCCACCCAGCGGCGCCATCGCCTTGTCGTAGAAGGCCTTGGAGGCATCGAAATCGGAAACGGTGATGCCGAGATGGTCGATCATGAAACGAGCTCCTCCGTTGCTGGCTCCGGCACTTCGGCGCCGGCCAGACCGGCCGCGATAACGATGTGCTGGCAGACATTGTCGATATCGCGGATCACGTCGTCATCCCAGAAGCGCAGGATAGTCCAGCCGCTGGCGCTCAGATAAGCGCTTCTTGCCTGATCACGTCTTGAATGTTCCGCGCCGGCATGCTGGCTGCCGTCAACTTCAACTATCAAACGATGGGCCGAGCAAGCAAAGTCAACGATATAAGGCCCAATCAGCACCTGCCGCCGAAAGCTCATTCCCATCAGCCGGTGAGCACGCAACTCATTCCAAAGCTTCAGCTCGGCATCGGTCATCACGCGCCGCATGGATTTTGCGTTTTTGCGCTGACGGGACGGAACGAGATCGTGCCCCATCAAACACCCCTTCGCCGGCAGTTAGCGAAATCGGCGACGAGAGCTGATCTCCCCCCTTGCGGGGGAGATGCCCGGCAGGGCAGAGGGGGGTGCTGTCCCGCCGATCTATCAGCTTGCGACCACTGCCTTCTCAATAAATGTTTGCGGCGAGGGTGAACAAACGGAAACGCCGGTGTTCCGTCACACCCCCCTCTGTCCTGCCGGACATCTCCCCCGCAAGGGGGGAGATCGGCTGTCACCGGCGCCCCCGCCAAAACCGCAAAGGCGCCTGGCGCCATCCTCACCGCTTCACCTCCCACGTCGTCACGCGCTCGCCGGTGACCGGGTCCTTGCCATCCTTCAACTGCACGCCCTTGGCCAGAAGTTCATCGCGGATGCGGTCGGCCTCGGCCCAGTTCTTGGCAGCGATGAACTGCAGGCGCCTGGCGATGGTTTCCGCAATCGCGGCCTCGTCGACCTTGGCCGCGCCGACGTCGAAACCGAGGAACGCGAGCGAGGTTTTCAAGGAAGCCGCGGCGCCATTCTCGCCAGCGCCGCTGAAGTCGGTTGCCTCACCGGCAAGCTGGGTCAGTTGCTGGAAGGCCGCGTAGGTCGCAAGATCATCCGACAGCGCCTCCACGACTTCCGCCGGCACCTGGCTTCCCGCAGCCGGCGCCAGGTCCGACGCGCGTTTCCATTTGCGGAGCGTGTTCTCCGCCTCCTCAAGCTTGCGCACGGAAAAGTCGATCGGCTCGCGGTAGTGCGTCATCAGCATCGCCAGCCGCAGCACCTCGCCAGGCCATTTGCGGCCGCCGAAGGTCTCGGTCTCGAGCAATTCTTGGATCGAATAGAAATTGCCGAGGCTCTTCGACATTTTCTGGCCCTCGACCTGCAGGAAACCATTGTGCATCCACACATTGGCCATGACATCGGTGCCGTGGGCGCAGCGCGACTGGGCGATCTCGTTCTCATGATGCGGGAAGATCAGATCGAGGCCGCCGCCATGGATGTCGAAGACCTCGCCGAGATAGGCGGCCGACATGGCCGAGCATTCGATATGCCAGCCGGGCCGGCCCCTGCCCCATGGACTTTGCCAGCCGGGCTCTTCCGGCGATGACAGTTTCCACAGCACGAAATCGCCGGGGTTCTTCTTGTGGGCGTCGACGGCGATGCGGGCACCGGCCTGCTGCTCGTCGAGATTGCGCTTCGACAATTGACCATAGTCGGGCATCGAGGCTGTATCGAACAGAACTTCGCCTGCCGCGACATAGGCATGGCCGCGGTCGATCAGGCTTTTAATCAAAGTGATCATATCAGCCTTGCCGTCGGCGCGGGGTTCGACGAATTCGGTGGCGCGCGGTTCGACCGTCGGCTCCAGGCAGCCAAGCGTGGCGACATCCCTGTGGAACTGGTCGGCCGTTTTTTCGGTCACCCGTCGGATCGCTTCGTTGAGCGAAAGGGTTCCCGAAGCGATCTCGCCGCCGAAATCGCGCAGCGCCCGCGCGTTGATCTTGTCGTCGACGTCGGTGATGTTGCGCACATAGGTGACGTGCGTCTCGCCGTAGAGGTGGCGCAATAAGCGGAACAGCACGTCGAACACGATCACCGGCCTGGCGTTGCCGATATGGGCGAAATCGTAAACGGTCGGGCCGCAGACATACATGCGCACGTCAAGCGGATCGATCGGCACGAAGCCCTCTTTCGTGCGCGTCAGCGTGTTGTAGAGGCGCAGGCCCTTTGATGCGTCAGACATTCCATGCTTCCCGTTCAGAACTTCTTGTCTGGATGGAGCCAGCCCAGCGCCAAGGCGCAAATCAGGTTCCAGCCTGCTGGCCGGGGCGTTTGTCCACTCTGGGGAAGATGAGGCGAAAACGTCCGGACCAGCGCGAGGCTAGCCAATAATGCAAATGCCACAAATGGCGAAAGACGTTTTCATCGGCGGCTTTATCGCCCTGACCAGTGTTGCCGTCAAGTCGCGGATTCTGGGAAAAAGGTAGCGAGGGCTGGCAAACGCATCGCCCGGTCACGCGGAATCAGTCAGTGAAACATTTTATTAAACATGTCGGCACAGTCATGAAACATTCGCCGGCTAGATCACCACGCGTCACGATTTGGTCGGAATCAACCAGCAAACGCAGACACGGAAATGTTACCAGGGAAGAGAAACATGCCTCGAAGCAAGCAGGAAGCCAACCGCGCCAAGCAACCGGCGCTGGCCAACCACTATCGCGCAATCGGCCCGGCCGCCATCGTTGCCGCCCTTCTTCACACCGCCAAGAAGAAGAAGCCGGCGCAGAAGATCGTGTCGCCTCGCGCTGCCTGAGATGACGCGGCTGGCGCAATCGCCGGCGATGAGGGCGAGAACAGGCGTCCTGAACATAGACTTCGACCGGCTTCGCTAGAACAGCGTCATCTGACTGTCGTCCGCGCCAGCTTTCTGGCGCCTGACCTTCTCGGGTTCCGGCCCGATTTCGCCCCTCTCTTGAATCTCCGGTCCAGTGTTGGCAACCTTGTTGACGAGGTCGGAGACAGGGATCGCCTCGAAGAAATCGGGCTGCGCCGGCCGCAGCAAATCGACGACATCGCGCGGTTCGAGCGTGCGGCAATCCAGCCAACGGGCAAAGTCAGAAATATCGACCACCACCGGCATGCGGTCATGGATATGGGCGATATCGGCGTTGGCGTTGACGGTCAGGATAGCGCCGGTGTCCATCTCCGAGCCACCGGGCTCGGCATAGGTTTCGATCAGACCTGCAAAGGCGATCAACCCGCCATGCCTGGGCCGGATCCAATAGGGTTGCCCCTTCTTGCCTCCGGTCTGCCGCCATTCGTAGAAACCGGATGCCGGCACCAGCGCGCGGCGATGGCGCATGGCGGCCTTGAACGAGGCCTTCTCGATCGCACCTTCGGAGCGCGCGTTGAACAGCAGCGGAAACTCCCTGGTGTCCTTCACCCAAGCTGGGATCAGGCCCCAGCGCACCAGCATCGGCTGCCGGTCCGGCAGATTGGAGCCTGGGGCTCGCGGCACGCCAGCGGTCACCATCAGGACCGGCTGTGTCGGTGCGATGTTGTAGCGGGCCGGGAAATCCTCCAGCTCCGCAAGGCCCAGCAAGGCAGCGGTCTGGTCCGGCGTGGCGGTCAAGGCAAAACGTCCGCACATGATCGATTGTGTCTTTCGAATAGTTCGGTGTTGAAAGTGGCGATCGAACCGGCGTTGCGCAACCGCTAAAGCTTGCCCATGCTGCCGGTCCACAAAAGACCTGTCTCAAATGAGTTGATCAAGGATCGATGGACACAGCACGCAAGGTACTTCCGGCCGTTTCCGTAGCCGTCGTGCGCGGCGACACCGTACTCTTGGTCAAGCGGGCGCGTTCGCCCTCGCAAGGGCTCTACGCCTTTCCCGGCGGTAAGGTCGAAGCCGGCGAGACGCTGGAGGACGCGGCACGGCGTGAACTGATGGAAGAGACCGGCTTGCGCGCCGCCGGCTTTCGCCCGCTTCGGGAAATCCACATCGACGGCAGGTTAGACAGCCATCCGATCGATTATCTCCTCACGGTCTTCGGCGCCACCTATGCCGGTGGCGAGGCCGAGGCCAGCGACGACGCCGAGACAGCCGCCTTCTATACACTCAAGGAGATGACCCTGCTGCCGCTCGCCGGCTCGGTGTTCGCGGTCGCCGAGGAACTCCTCGGTCCCGTTCAAGCCCGCTGACGCAGCACTGAAAAACCGCCTTGCAGGCGACAAATTGTTTCGTCACAAGGCTTATGTTGTCTCGCCAGCCACGACGTCTCAGGCCATCAGGCAGACCACAAGGCCTAAGCCGTCAGGCAGAGAAGGTTTATGAACCGTCCGTCAGTGCTCCTTGCCATTTGCCTTGCCGTCAGCGCGGTCGTCCCGGCGCGGCCTGCCTTCAGTGCCGAGTCGCCGTTCGAGCCGGGGCTGATGCGATTGGCAGAAGTTCTTGGGTCGCTGCATTTCCTGCGCAATCTGTGCGGGGAGAAGGGCGACCAGTGGCGTGGCGAGATGGAAAAACTGCTCGATTCGGAAAACCCGGACCCAGAGCGCCGCGCCCGCTTCATCGCCAGCTTCAATCGCGGCTACCGTTCCTTCGGCACTTACACCCAGTGCACCGCTTCGGCCACTGAAGCCATCAGCCGTTACATGAAAGAAGGCGAGACGCTTTCGCGCGATATCGCCTCGCGGTATGGCAACTGAGCATTCATCAACAGATATCAGGCCCGCCGCCAGGGATCTCGATATATCGGCTTGCCGCCGCCCACATCTTGGTGCAATTCTGATGTTGCACTTCTGCAACAGCGTTAATCAAACGTTATCACGCGAAGGCGCAATTAACTCAAACTGAAGGTTTTCGCCCCGCAGGCCAGCCTAATCGGCTAAGTTTGATCCGGGTTGGAACGCAGCTTCGCCAAACACAGTTGGCCCCTGTAAATGACGATCAAAAAAATGTCGTATTTACAGATACTTACTTGAAGCTGCCTATGAATGGAACAGATCAAGCCTGATCCACACTGATGGGTTGCCGCTTGGAAGGGTGGACATCGCTTATGGAACATGCTGCCAACGACATCGACGCGCTGGTCAGGGAAGAGAAGCGCCTGACGGCGGTTGAGAGCCACAGCGAAGCCTGGGCGGAAGGCCTCTCGGCCGGCATTGAGCCAGAAATCATCGCCGAGGCGGCCCTTGAGACGGCATTCGGTGAAATGTTGCGCGCCAACGGCGAAACCTCGGCCCTTGCCCTGCTCGACCGCATGCGCGAGAAGGTGATCGCAGGCGCCTTCGAACCTGAGCGGCTGCGGCACTGAACCGATATCAGGTTCTCTGACGATCGAATGCCGTTCGGGTGTCATGCCCGGAAGTAGGGAGATACGGGCAGTGAATTTTCCGATGTCAGGCAAGCCGAAGGGCTTGGGCCTCTACATCCGCCTCGCTGCTTGCTGTGCCGCGGTTGCCTTCACGACTTGCCTGGCCAGCAGTCCGGCTCAAGGGCTAAGCGAGATCAAACGCGAAGAGCTCCCCGCGCCAGCCACACCGTCGGAGGACGATGTTTCGCCGCCCGGAAGCGCGATTCCCATGCCTGACCCGGTGGGAACGCCGCCTTCGACAAGCCAGCCGGCCGCTCCCGACGCCGCTGAGCCGGACAGCCCATCGGATGGCGGCAGCAACAGGCCGCGTGTCGATCCCGAGGCACCTCTGCCGGAAGTCGTCTATGATCTCGGCAAGCTGCCCGAGCCCGTGCGGCGCATGCATGACTTGATCATCGAGGCCTGCAAGAGCGGCGACATCGAGAAGCTCAGGCCTTTGATCGGCAAGGGCGACAGCATGACCCAGCTGTCGCTGGCCGACATCGACGGCGACGCCATCACCTTCCTCAAGGGGCTGTCCGGCGACCCTGATGGCCAGGAGATCCTGGCCATTCTGGAGGAAGTGCTTTCCGCAGGCTACGTCCATGTCGATGCAGGCACGCCACAGGACCTCTATGTCTGGCCGTATTTCTTCGCGCTGCCGCTGGACAAGCTCGACGCCAAGCAACGGGTCGAGCTGTTCAAGATCGTCACCGCCGGCGATTTCGACGACATGAAGCAGTTCGGAGCCTACATCTTCTATCGCGTCGGCATTACGCCAGCCGGGCAATGGACCTTCTTCGTCGCCGGCGACTGAAGGCCCCCTGGTTGCGCCAGGATGCGAACAGCATCGTGGACGATGTTGCTATTTGAGCGGGCCGGCAGGTTTTGCACTGACGTCGGCATCCGGCCAAATGCGAATGCTTTCGTTTCGAAGAACCGAAATAGCACCGCTAGCGCACGCGACGTGTCCGGTTTGATGTTGCAGATACGAGGCGAAAAACACCACGGGAGGACAATTCAGCCGGCAGTCAGAAGGATACCGTGACCGAATTCCCTGGCGAGTTCTGGATAAGCAATTTCTCGCGCGTCGTAAGCCGTGTCTGATCGACAAAGCGCCAATTGCGCTCGTACAACGCAAATGCTTCGTTGGCCGGGATCAGTCGCGCGACATCGCGATTCCACAGGAGCGCTTGCAGCTCTGGAAACTCGGCGGGGTCAATCATAGGCGCGACATGTGTCCGAATGATGCCTTGAACATAATGCGGAACGCTTAAAAATCAAAGACGTGACGCACAGCCACAGGTGGCTAACCCGGCAGCGCCTCGGAAAACTCCACCGCCGTGCCCTGGCCTGGCGTCACGATTTCGCCGTCCCACATAATGCGCTGACCGCGAATGACCGTGCCGACCGGCCATCCCGTGACCTGCTTGCCGTCATAGGGGGTCCAGCCGGCTTTCGTGCCGGCCTGCGCGTTGGTGATGGTCTCGCGCCGCTTCATGTCGACAATGGTGAAGTCGGCGTCATAGCCGGCGGCGATGCGGCCTTTTCTGGCCATGCCGAAGATGCGCTGCGGGCCATGGCTGGAGAGATCGACGAAGCGCTGCAGGCTCAGCCGGCCGGCGTTGACATGGTCGAGCATGATCGGCACCAGCGTCTGCACGCCGGTCATGCCCGACGGCGAGGCCGGATAGGGTTTTGCCTTCTCGGCCAGCGTGTGCGGCGCGTGGTCGGAGCCGAGCACGTCGACGATGCCTTGCGCTATGCCAAGCCAGACGCCGTCGCGATGGCGTTTGTCCCGCACCGGCGGGTTCATCTGGATCAGCGTGCCAAGCCGCGCATAGTCGTCGGCGCTCAGCGTCAGATGGTGCGGCGTGGCTTCACAGGTCGCAACATCCTTGTGCTGTTCGAGGAACAGGATCTCCTCGGCGGTCGAGATGTGCAGGACATGGATGCGGGCACGAACGGCGCGCGCGATGCGCACCAGCCGCTCGGTGCAGCGCAAGGCGGCGATCTCATCACGCCAGACCGGATGCGATGACGGATCGCCCTCGACGCGCTCGTCCAGGCGCTCGCGCAGCCGGAACTCGTCTTCCGAATGAAAAGCGGCGCGACGGCGGGTATTCCTCAGGATCGAGGCGACGCCTTCATCGTCCTCGACCAGCAGGTCACCGGTGGACGATCCCATGAAGACCTTTATTCCCGCAGCCCCCGGCAAACGTTCGAGCTCGCCGACGTCCCTGGCATTGTCGCGAGTACCGCCAACCCAGAAAGCAAAATCGCAATGCATGCGGCCGCTGCCGCGCCGGACCTTGTCGGCAAACGTTGCCTCGCTGGTGGTCAGCGGATTGGTGTTGGGCATTTCGAACACGGCGGTGACACCGCCCAGCACCGCGGCCCGCGAACCCGTTTCCAGGTCTTCCTTGTGTTCCAGTCCCGGCTCACGGAAATGCACCTGGCTGTCGACGACACCGGGCAGGATATGCAGGCCCCGGCAGTCGATCGTCTCGCCAGCCGATGCCTGGCGCAGATCGCCGATCGCGGCGATGCGCCCGCCCTTCACGCCGATGTCGCGTGGCCCCTCGCCGTCATGATTGACCACTATGCCGCCTGTCAGGATGAGGTCGTAGGTCATGGTGATGCTCTCTTGCGGGGGGAGTGTCAGCGGCTTACGTAATGGCCAACCGTTTTGCAAGATCAGGCTTTTAATCCGCCCCATGCCCTTTGCCCTGCTGAAAGACCGCGCGCTCATCACCGTCTCCGGCCCGGATGCCGAGCATTTTCTGCAGAACATCCTGACCACCGATCTCGATACGCTTGGCAATGGCGAGGCAAAGCCGGGCGCGCTTTTGACGCCGCAAGGCAAGATCCTGTTCGACTTCCTGATCTCACGGGCAGGCGAAAACGCCTTCCGCATCGAATGCCGTGCCGATATTTCAGACGATTTCATTCGCCGGCTGATGCTCTACAAGCTTCGCGCCAAGGTCGAGATTGCGAAGTCGGGACAGGCACTTGTCACTGTCGCCTGGGGAAAAGAGTCAATCGCCTCAGAAAGTGATTCAACCGCGCTTGCCGACAGGCGCTTTGGCGACGAAGGCGTCACGCGCTTCCATGCCGGCACCGCGGACGGTGGCGACATTGGCGCGTGGCAGGCCTTTCGCATTGCCCACGGCGTCGCCGAGAGCGGGGCCGACTATGCACTTGGCGATGCGTTCCCGCATGACGTGCTGCTCGACGAAATGGGCGGCGTCGGCTTCAAGAAGGGCTGCTATGTCGGCCAGGAGGTCGTCTCGCGCATGCAGCATCGAGGCACCGCCCGGCGGCGCGTGCTGATTGTCCAGGCTGGGCTTCCCCTGCCCTCTGCGGGTGCCGAGCTAACCGTCGGTGGGCGGCCGGTCGGCACGCTCGGCTCGAGTGCTACCGTGACAGGGCTCGCCATCGCCCGCATCGACAGGGTGAAGGCGGCGCTCGATGCCGGCCAGCCGATCCTGGCGGGTGACGTACCGGTGACGCTCATCATCCCCAGTTGGGCCAAATTCAGCTTTCCGCAGGAAATCGCCGGCGCGGAGGAAGCCTGATGGCGGCAGACCGCGCCGGTGCGCCGCCACGGGCATGGCAGCGTATGCTGTCCGGCCGCCGGCTCGACCTTCTCGACCCTTCGCCGCTCGACATCGAGATCTCGGACATCGCCCATGGGCTTGCCCGCGTCGCCCGCTGGAACGGCCAGACCAGCGGCGAGCACGCCTTTTCGGTTGCCCAGCATTCACTGCTGGTCGAGGCACTGTTCAACGAGCTGGTGCCCAAGGCTTCGGCCGACGACCAATTGGCGGCGCTGCTGCACGATGCGCCCGAATATGTCATCGGCGACATGATCTCGCCATTCAAGTCGGTGATGGGCGGCAGCTACAAGGACTGCGAAGTGCGCCTGCAGCGCGCCATCCATCTGCGCTTCTCGCTGCCGCCGGAACCGGGTGCGATCCTGCGCAAGGAGATCAAGCGCGCCGACCAGATCGCCGCCTATTTCGAGGCGACGCTGCTTGCCGGGTTTTCGACCGCCGAGGCGACCGAGTTCTTCGGCCGGCCGCGCGGTTTTTCCGCCGAGCGCTTCGACTTCGCGCCACGCTCGGTGACCTCAGCGCAGAATGCGTTCCTGAAGCGGTTTTCGGCGATCGAGAAGTCGCGGCATCACGTTCCGACGTCCGCGCTAGGATAGAAAACGCTAAATTAACCGGAAGCGTCAACAGTGTGGTGTTCGATCAAGCATCGCAGGGGCGCCTCATGCCCGTCGTGGATGTCAAGGGTGGTTCGGTCGTCCCGGAACGGGCGGCCGGAGGCATGGAACACCCGCGCCGCATGCAAGATGAGCTGCGCGAGCAGAACGAACGCTTTTCAGCTGCTGTCGAAAACATGTCGCATGGCCTGTGCATGTTCGACGCCGACGAGCGCATGATCATCTGCAACGGCAATTATATCAACATTTTCCGCCTCGACGCCAAAGTGGTACGGCCAGGTATCCGCTTCGTCGACATTCTGCGGCACAGCGTCGATATCGGGGTTGCCTCGCAAAGCGCCGAAGAACTCTACGCCATCCGCAAGCCCTATATCGACCAGGCAAACCCCTCAACTTACGAGGAGACGCTGTCTGACGGCCGCATCATCAACATCTCGCACCGTCCGCTTGCCCTGGGTGGATGGGTTTCGATCTACGAGGACATCACCGAAAAGCGGCGCGCCGAGCAGGATCTCAAGGAGCAGCATCGCCGTTTCGACGCGGCACTCGCCAACATGTCGCAAGGCCTGCTGATGTACGACGCCGACGGCAAGATGATTGTGCGCAACAGGCGTTTTCTGGAGCTCTATAACGTCACTGCGGAGGACTTCCCGCTTGGAACGACGCACCGCAACGCACTCGAACGATTGCTGGAACTCGGCATCTACATGAAGATCGACGTCGACAGCGAAGTCGCCAAAACCGAAGCCTGTCTGGCGGCGGCAAAGACGCATTCGGCCTACCGGCATCTGACCGACGGCAGGACGGTTCTGGTCACACGCCGGCCGATGAGCGGCGGCGGTTGGGTGGTGACTTTCGACGACGTGACCGAGCGCCGCCGGACCGAAGAGCGCATGACCCATCTTGCGCATCACGACACGCTGACCGGACTGCCCAACCGCTCGAAGTTTCGCGAACGGCTCGATCTTGCGCTGGAGGACGCGGCAGCCAAGCCGTTGGCGATCTTCTCGCTCGATCTCGACCGCTTCAAGGCGGTCAACGACACCTGGGGACACCCCGCAGGCGACTGGCTGCTGAGAAGCGTAGCCGAGAGGTTGCGGCATTGCGTCCGCAACGAAACAGACATCGTCGCCCGCTTCGGCGGCGACGAGTTCGTCGTCATGCAGTTCCATTTCAAGGGCATTGGCGATGCCGAAAAACTGGCAAAGCGCATGGTCGAAGCAATCGCAAAACCATTTAGAGACAAGAGCCGGGACATGCATGTCGGCATAAGCATGGGCATTGCCGTTTTTCCCGACGACGGCAGGGACGCCGACACGCTGCTGAAAAACGCGGATACGGCGCTCTACCGGGCGAAGAGCGAAGGACGAAACCTGTATCGCTTCTTCGAGCCCGGAATGGATGCTGTCGTGCAGGCCCGCAGGGCGCTTGAAGTGGACCTCGAGGCAGCACTGCCGCGCCAGGAGTTCGATCTCCATTTCCAGCCCATCATGAACATCACGTCCGGCGAGATCACCGGCGCGGAAGCCTTGATGCGCTGGCATTCACCAGGGCGTGGCATTGTCGCGCCGGACGACTTCATTCCGGTCGCCGAAGAGACCGGGCTGATCGTGCCGCTCGGCGAGTGGGCGCTGAGGAAAGCCTGCGCAGAGGCCGCAAGCTGGCCACCCGGCTTGCGTATTGCGGTCAATGTCTCGGCCGTGCAGCTCAAAAGCAACGGGTTTGCCCGCGGGGTGATCTCGGCGCTGGCTTTTTCCGGCGTTCCGGCTGGACGGCTGGAGCTGGAGATCACCGAAACCGTGCTGATGGACGAAAGCAAGGCCGTGCTGAAAACGCTGCGCCAGTTGCGTGAGCTCGGCATCCGCATCGCCCTGGACGATTTCGGCACCGGCTATTCCTCGCTCGGCTACCTCAGGCGTTTTCCGGTCGACAAGATCAAGATCGACCGATCATTCATTCGCGACATGGGCAACCGCGACACGGCGGCCATCGTTCGGACCATCATCGGGCTGGGTGCCGAGCTTGGCATCGTCGTCACGGCCGAAGGCGTCGAGACGGAGGCGCAACTCGACATGCTGCGCGACAATGGCTGTGTCGAGGCGCAAGGCTATCTGATCGGCGTGCCGTCGAAGCCGGCCGACATCCAGCGCCTGCTGAAGTCGCGTGCGACACGCAGCCAGACCGGCTGATGGCGTCAGCACAAGTCAGCGCAGCGTTTCCAGGTATTTCTCATGGAAGCTGACATAGCCGGGCTCGACCACCTTCAGATGCCGCTCGATCAGCGCATGAAACCGCGGTAATTGGTGAAACGGAACGCCGGGATAGGCATGATGCTCGGCATGGAACGGCATGTTCCAGGCGAGCTTGCGCACGGCCCAATTTGTCAGCGTCGTCCTGGTGTTTTCCAGCATGTTGGCGACGAAGGGACAGCGGCCGTGCTCGGCCAGCAGATAGAGGCGCAGGAATGGCTGTCCGAGCAGAGCGGGAATGATCCAGACATAGAAAAGCACGGTGAGCCGGAAATAGACGGCGAGCAGAATGAGGACAGCGTAGAAGGCAATCATGGCGCGCGCCTCGGCCCGCACCTTGCGTCGGCCTTTCAGCGGTACATAGCTCTCCTGACTACCGCCAATCGCATTGGCGTAGAGTGTCTTGAGATGGCCCCACCACACCGGAAGCCCAGAGACGTGGACAATGTATTGCCGCAGGGTCTCGGGTTTCGGGAAGGCGAGTTCGGGATCGTTTTCCGGATCCTGCGTGTATCGGTGATGAGCGAAATGGAAGTAGCGGAACCAGTCGGCAGGCAGCGCAATCGCCAGGCTGCACAGCCGCGCTACGCCGTCGTTCAGCCACTGTGTTTCGAAAGCCGTGCGGTGAACCGTCTCGTGCAGCAGCGTGAACAGGAACACGATCAGGATGCCTTGCGGCAGCATCAGCAATGGCCAGAACGGCACCTTGGCCGCGATCAGCGATCCAACGATGACAATCGCACCCGAATGAGCGCCGAACTGGAACAGGCCCGCGACATCCGATTTGGCCGTCAGGCGATTGCGCTCTTCTGGTGTCAGTGACGCGATGATGTCGCGATGGTCCATCGGCTTCGATCCAGGCTGAAGATTGATGAAGCCATTCTAGTCGACGAAAAAGCTTTCCAGAAACGACGATTTCTGCGATTTAGATAAGCTTACCTTACCAATCTAGCGATCATGGCCACATCCCCATCCCTGAAAGGACTTCAGGCTTTCGAGGCCGCGGCGCGCACGGGCAGCTTTGCCGCGGCGGCGGAAGAGCTTTCGGTTTCGGCCGCCGCCGTCAGCCAGCTTATCCGCACCGTGGAGGCCCAGATGGAACGCAAGCTGTTTCATCGGATCAACCGCCGCGTTGTTCTCACCGAGGCCGGCGTGGAAATGCTGCCTCGGCTGACCGTGGCCTTCCAGGAGATCGGCAGCGTCTCGCGCGAACTGGGCGCCGATGCATTCCGCCCGCGCCTGGTGGTGTCGGTGCCGCCATCCATGGCCATGGGCTGGCTCTCGCAGCGCCTCGCCGGCTTTGTCGCAAGCCACGGCGCCGCCGACATATCGCTCCGGGGCGATGACGACCCGGTGTCGTTCGACCGCGAGTTGATCGACATCAGGCTTTCCTATGGTCCGCATTATCGCGAGCACCCGACCGAGGAGATCGCCAGGGACGCCGTCTATCCCGTCTGCGCGCCAGGGCTTGCCGGCATCACCAAGGCGGGCGGCGAGCCGCTCGCCGGGCTGCCGCTCATCCACACCGACTGGGGGCCGACAGGCGCATCGTTTCCGTCCTGGCCCAACTGGTTCGAGGCCGAGGGTGCTCACCCTGGCCGAGCGGCACGGCGCGGCCTTTCGGCCAATTCATCGCGCGCGGCCCTCGACCTCGCCATTTCGGGGTTGGGGGTGGCGCTGGCGCAAGGGGTCTATTGTGCCGAAGCGGTGGAGGACGGCAGGCTGGTCCGGCCGGCCGGCGGCGCGATTGCATTGCGCCAGCCCTATTGCCTGACGGTTCCAGAGCGAAGCGCAAGCCGCGATGTCGTGGCCGCGTTCCGCGATTGGCTGGTCAACCAATGCCAGCGCGCGGTTGGCTCGCCGGCGCTGCGCTGACCTGGAGGGGATGGTCAGAGGTGCCCGCTCAAGACCGCCACCATGTCCTTGCTGGTCGCCACGGGCACGATCTCGAACTCGACCAGATCAGCCCATTCGACGACCCAGCGCTGCAGCGACGTGACGTCATCGGTCTCCACCAGCGGGAAACAGCGGCTCATGTCAGCCGCGATCCAGCTGTGATGCACGACAGCTCCTCCGGCTTCAGGCGGCCGCGGTCGCGCGGAACCGGCGGTAGATTTCCTTGCGGTCGCAGCCGGTGAAATCCTCAATGACGATGAACTGCATATTTCCCCTCGGATGATTACCGCCCCGGCCGGTCGAGCCGCTCCAGGAACCACTGCGTCAGCCGCACCCAGACCTCGTCCTTCTCGCCGGAATCTTCCCAGCCGTGATCGAGGTTTGGATTGTCGTTGACCTCGATGACGAAGACGCCGTCCTTGGTCTCCTTGAGGTCGACGCCGTAGAGGCCGTCGCCGATGCAGCGCGCCGCCTTGACGGCGGTCTCGACGACATGGGCCGGCGTCTCCTTCAGCGTGAAGGTCTTGATGCCGCCCTGGTCGGGCTTGCCATTGGCCTTGTGGTTGACGATCTGCCAATGTTTCTTGGCCATCAGATAGTGCACGGCAAACAGCGGCTGGCCACCGAGCACGCCGACACGCCAGTCATATTCGGTCGGGATGAATTTCTGCGCGATGAGAAGGTCGGAATCCTCCAGCCATTCGGTCGCGAGCCGCGTCAGTTCCTCCAGGGTCTCGCATTTCTTGACGCCGCGCGAGAAGGACGAATCGGGGATCTTCAACACTAGGGGAAAACCCAGCGTCTGTGCGGCCAGTTCGAGGTCAGAGGTGCCGGCGATCATCACCGTCGGCGGCACCGGCACCTTGTTGTAGGCCATCAGTTCGTTGAGATAGACCTTGTTGGTGCAGCGGATCATGGACAGCGGGTCGTCGATGACCGGCATGCCTTCCTGCTGGGCGCGGCGAGCGAAGCGGTAAGTATGGTTGGAGATCGAGGTGGTCTCGCGGATGAACAGTGCATCGTAATTCGCCAGCTTGGCCAAATCTTTTCTGGTGATCGGCTCGATTTCGACCCCCATCTTTTCGGCGATCTTGGCCCAGTAGCGCAGCGAAGAGATTTCCGAAGGCGGCAATTCCTCATGCGGATCGACCAGCGTGGCGAAGGTGTAGCGCGCCGGCGTGCGGCCCTTGGTGTCGCGCCACTCGCGGTTGGTGTAGGTCTCCAGGCACTGGATGAAGCTTTTTTCCTCGTCCTCCGTCATCCGAGCCAGCGGGTGGAAGCCGACTTTGCGGATCGAAGCCCATTCGGCGCTGTCCTTGATATGGACTTCGAGCGCCGGCGCCCGGAACCAGTCGAACAACAGCTTGGCGAAACGGTCCCAGACCTTGGACGGGCCGATGCCGAAGAAGATGCAGACCTTCGCCGGAAATACACCGCCGAGATCCTTGCGGCATTTGTTGAGCGCCAGTTCCAGTTCCGGCAAGGCGTGCTCGTAGAGCTTGCGCTCCGACAAGTCGATCATCGTCTCCACGGTCGGGATGACCTTGTGGCCGCGCGAACTCGCCAGCAGCGAGGCATAGTAGCCGCGGCTCTGATAGCCGTAGTTGTTCGACAGGTTGATAACCTTAGGCCGCTGACCGCGAAACAGCGAGGGATGCGCGAGATAGTCGCGATTGGTGATGATCTTGTGCGGCGTCGCCACCTGGTCGAGATCGCTCTGCCTGCCGGTAAGAATGACCCAGGTCATTATCTCTTTCCCAAAGTGATGGCGGCACGCAGTCCGTCGCGGCCGAACTGCGCCATGTTCATGAAGATGCCGTAAGGCACGGGAATGTTGGCGGCATCAAGGATGGTTTCCTGCCTTTCATCCTCGACCCACGGATCGTGGATCAGAATATGATCGCCATCATCGCCGATGGCCAGCACCCAGTGCGGCACCTTCTTGCCGAACATCAGGAAGCCGCTGATCAGCACCAGCACCAGTTTGCCCCCGGCGAGAGCCGCCCTGATATCGTCGATGGTGAATGGACGGTAATTCACCGGGATGCCGTAAAGTTCCGCGCGGCGGCGAAAGTCGACCTGTGCCAGTTCCATGACCCGGCGCTTGTCCTCGCTACGCACCGACTGCAGGAACAATGCGCCGTAGAAGGAAACGTAAATCTCCGCCGCAAGCCCGCTTTCGTAGCCCGAGACAGCCAGGCCGAATGGTTCGCAGCCGCCCGGTCCTGACATCATGAAGACGGTCGTCGCCTCGCGCCAGAGTCGGATTTCCATCACAGGGTCGGGCACGAAGCCACGATCGAAATTGGCCATGGCCATCATCAGGCAGCATGGACCGCAGGTGAACTCGCAGGTCTGCTGATAGAATGGCACCCTGGTGGCGACCGGAAGGTCGCCGCGCAGGGTTTTTTCATAGCGCAGTGCCGTCGCGCCGTCCTCGTAGTAACCGGGCTCGCGGCCAATCTTGCGGTAGCCGGCCTGTTCATAGATGCTGATGGCACGGCCATTGTCCTCGCGCACTTCGAGACGCAGCATCATGCGGTCGTGTTCGAAGGCTGCCTCTTCGGCCGCGGCCAGCAATTGCCGGCCTATGCCGAGCCCGCCGAAAAACGGTCCGACGGCGATCGAATAGAGCCGTGCTACCCCACTGCCCTTCCGAAACAGCACGATCGCATAACCGCCGACGCGGCCATCGATTTCGGCGACCAGCGTCTCGGCGGTCTCGCGCTCGATGAACAGGCGGAAGGAGCGGCGGGAAATGCGGTCGCTCGAGAATACAGCTTTCTCGATGGCGGCGAGGTCATCGACGTCAGACGCGCGGGCCGTGCGGATCTCGGCAGGCATGCGGCTTGAGAAAACCTCGATTGCGTTGCGGCAACGTCCCCGGTCGAAAAGCGTCGCAAACACCGGCCGAAGCGCCGGTATTCATCAAGCGCTATCGCTCCTTGATTAGGGCCGAATTGTGACACTTTCCGCGACGGCAGGGAAGCTGACAAGCTTTGAACGGAATCGCTGTTTTCATGCCAGCCGACCGCGCAAGATCGCAGCCGGCTCAGCTGGAGAGACCGGCCAGAAGCTGGCCATACGCGCTCTTGGCCACGGCCGCCAACTGCTCGCGCGGCAGCGAACCAACGACGGCACAGCCATAGCCTTTATCCAGCCAGTAGACGGCCTGCGGACCGTCCTGCGCCGAAGCATAGGTGCCCTTGGCATTCTCGGTCGATTCCGCCGTCACGAAGAGGGATATGCGCTCGCCCTTGTCGTCTTCGTAGAGCAGCATCGCGGCCTTGCTTTCCCCCGCCGGCAGCAACCGGCCGCCAACCAGTTGGAAGCCGTTCGCGCTCAGGTCCGGTGCCACCAGTTTCAGGCCGACCCGACTGGACAGCCAGGTCTGCAGATGATCCTTGTCGCTGGCCGGCACTTCCACCGCGTGCCGCTTCTCGGCGGCATAAATGACATGGGCGGCGATCGCTTGTTCGGCGAGCTGATCCTCCGCCGGATCCTCCTGCCCGATCCCTCCGATACCCGCAAAGTAGCCGCCAAATCCGCCCGTGGCGAGAAGCACGGCCGCGGCGGCGGCAAGCCACCAGCGTGAGCGTCGCACTGCTGCCTTAACAGGCGCTTCACCGAGCACCACCTTGCGCAAGCGCACTGGCACCACCTCGTCCAGCACGCCGGCGAAGGCCGAGCGCAATGCCTCTCGGTCGGCGGTGAAGCGGGCGCTCCTGGCCTTCATCTCGGGATTGGCGTCGAGCCAGGCATCGTAGGCGGCGCGCTCATCGGCCGGCAGTTCGCCGTCGAGCGCCATATGGATGTCCCGTTCGGAAAAATCGCGGCGGATCATTTCTCGACGATCCTTATGGCGCGGCGGCGCGCTGTGTCGTCCAGCAGCCCGCGCAATTCCTCACGCCCCCGCGCGATGCGCGACATCAGCGTGCCGGCGGGAACACCCAGAATGTTGGCAG
Organism: Mesorhizobium sp. CO1-1-11; assembly: GCF_020164995.1. Lineage (NCBI taxonomy): Bacteria > Pseudomonadati > Pseudomonadota > Alphaproteobacteria > Hyphomicrobiales > Phyllobacteriaceae > Mesorhizobium > Mesorhizobium sp. CO1-1-11. Next base: position 122,133 of record NZ_JAIUHE010000008.1, on the reverse strand, counting down.
CCTCGGCATAGGAAAAGCCTTCTATGGCAACCATGACGATGGCCGCGCGGCGATCGGGGCTGAGCGCCTGCAACGCGTCGATGATCTCGCGCGAAGCGATGCCCTCCAACTGTTCGGGCGGCTGGGCAACCGCCTCGCCCGCCTCCAGCGGCAGCATCGCCGCTTCGCCGCGGCGGTTCACCTTGCGCATCTGGTCGATGAACAAATGATGCATGATCGTAAACAGCCACCTCCTGGGGCTTTCTCCCGTCTGCCAGTTGTCGAGCCGCAACAGCGCACGCTCGAGGCAGTCCTGAACGAGGTCGTCGGCAGCATCACGGCCGCGCAGAAGCGAGCGTGCGTAGCGGCGCAGGCGCGGTATTTCACCAAGGATTGCTGCCTTTTTTTCGTCCATGACCGCTGGTTCTGAGGTCGCCCTTGTTGATCCGATAGAACGCGCCTTCCCGGCACGGCGCAAGCAGCCAGCGCGAAGCGGTCCACCGCTCCGGTCACCCAAGCAACTAGATAACGCCGGCGGATGCCGGTTTATTCCCGCACAGCGTTGAATTCCGGCTATTATTGTTCGCCGGCCGACAATTTCTCCTTTGCCGCCCGCGTCAGCAGCCGCTGGTAGAACAGGCCGATGCCGATCAGAACGGCGCCGAGCCCGATAAAGGACAGCGCCCTGAGCACCCCTTCCAGTTCCGACATGTCGAACAGGAAGACCTTCAGGACGGCCACCGCGATCAGCGCGGCGGAGGCGATGCGCAGTACCTGCGATTTCAGCCAGACGCCAGCCGTGAGCAGCGCCACGCCGATAACCAGCCAGAGCGCCGAATAGGTATAGGTCTCCAACTGCCCAAGGCCGCTCCACATGCCGATGAACTCGCCCTTGAACAGGCGCCTGACCGAGAGCGTGGCATAGGCGAAGGCAAGCAGCGCCGCCATCAGCGCCAGCATGGCCGAATACCATTTCGGCCGCTTGCCCCTGCTATAGAGCGCCAGAGCACCGGCGGCGACGGCCGGCAGGAGATAGGCGAGGAACAAGAGGTTGAAGACCGGTATCCGGCCGGTCGATTCGTCCGTGAACAACGGATTGAGCACCAGGAAATGCTGGATGACGATGAAGGCGGCCGAAAGCACGCCCACCGCCATCGAACCATAGCGCAGCACCGAGCTTGGCGATCGCCTGTCGATGGCGATCAGGATGGCGCCGGCACCGATAGCGATCAGCGTGTAGATCGCCTGTTCGGCGAGCGTCGGCGCATCGTTGTTGATGACGCCGCCATGCATGGCGTGACGCACCAGCATGGCGAGCGTCAGCAGCGCAAACAGTGCCGCCGCCGCTTCCATGGCCAGGCGTGGACGGCCATCGGTGGTGCGGGCGAGTTGCCAGGCCGCGAAGCCGAAGGCGAGCGCCGGCACGCCGTAGCCCGGCAGCAACCAGTTGAAGACCGGCGTCGTCGCCAGGAATTCGGATCCGACGATCGTCGGATCGAAGGCGGCGCGGCCAAGCACCGCGATGACAGCGGCGACCGAAATCCAGCCGAGCACAGGATAGGAGCGCCAGCGCGTGGCGAGCGCCGGCACGATCGCGGCGGCACCAAGCAGGATGGTGGTCCAACCGGAATCAAAAGCCATATGCAGCATCAGGAGGCCGGCGACTGCCGCGCCGCCCAAAACAAACGACACTGCGGCTCCCCCCTTGAGCGGCGGTTCCTCAGCCCGCGCGATCCACTCGCCGCCGGCGGCGAAGACCAGGACCAGCAGGGCCGCGACGGCGGCATAGACAAAGTCGCGGTCGAGATTGCCGAAGGTGAACCAGAGCGCCAGCAGGACGACCAGCGGCACGATGACACCCCATGCAGCCCAAGAGGCTGCTCGGATCTGCGCCGTGGCGGCGAAGCGGCGCGCGGCCCACAAACCAGCGGCGACGAAAACAAGACCGAGACCAATACCGATACGCAAGCTCAGCGCGTCAGCGGTGGCCAAGGGCACCCCATCAACACCCAAAGCGCCGCCCGAAAAGTCGGAAGCGATAGACGTTGGCGGGATGATGCCGAGATAGATCAGCACCGTCACCAGTCCCGCGCCATAAAGCAGTGGCAGCGCCAGTGGGCGGTAGAGCGCGACCGCTATCATCACGGCAAGCAGCACCGCGCCCGGCAAAGCATCACCGGCAGCGGCGAAGACCGGGTCAACCGAGAGGCCAAGCGCCGAGAAGGCGACGAACAGTCCAGGCACGATGGATGGCCAGTCGAAAGTCCCTGCTAGCCCGGTGTCGCCGCCACGGCTGCTCAGCCAGACAAGGGCAAGCACAGCCAGCGTTACAGCGTCGATGAGCAGTATGGCGGAGAGGTTCGCGCCCGGTGCGTCGGTCATGTAGAGGATGGTCCAGACGCCGGTACCGAAAAAAGCGGCCGCCATCAGCGTCTTCCAGTCGCGCATGCGGGCGATCACGCCAGTGGCGGCGAGCACGATGGCGAGATAGCCGAACAACGCCCACGGATTGGGCGCCTGCGAAGCGATCAGCACCGGCGTCACCATGGCGCCGACGAGACCGATGCCGGCCAGCGCCTGGCCATGGACGAGAGCGGCGGCAATGGTCGCAACGCCGATCGCACCGAGCAGCGTGAAGGCAAGCGCCGGGCCGATAAAGCCGTAAATGCCATGGGCGGCATAGACGGTGCCGAAGAGGATGAAGGCGCCGGCCGCGGTCAAGATCGCCGGAATATAAGCGCCGGCAATACCTTGCACCGGTACCTTGAAGCCGGTGCGGCGAATGAACTCGCCGCCGGCGACCAGCACCAACCCGAGCACCGCCGCCATGGTGAGCCGCACGCCGGGTCCGAAAATGCCGGCCTCGATGGTGTAGCGGATCAGGAACAAGCCGCCCAGAGCCAGCGCAATGCCGCCGACCCAGACCGCCCAACGCGTGCCGAGCGCGGTTTCAACGTCGGACTGGCGAGCGGCTTTGGCGACCGCGGCCGGCGCGACCTCTGGCGTTTTCGGTGTGATCTCGGGGGCGCTCCAAGGGCCGGGCCCTCCGGCCGGGATTTCCGCCTCCGTGGCCTGTGGCGCGGGGGCCGGCTCGCCGATTGGTGCCGGGGCGATGTCGGCAGGCCTGGCCACCGGAGCCGTGTCGGCCCTGCCCTGCGCCGCCTCCAGTTCCGACGGCTTGACCGTGGGCGATACCGCGCCCGAAAGCACGAGGCTGCGCAGTGCGCCAAGTTCGCGCTCGATCAGACCGATGCGGCCCTGCTGACGCGAAATGATGACGAACAAGGCAATGATGGCGACGAGGCCGATCAGGCTCTCAAACATGGCGGTTCCCCCAAACCAGGCCAGTTTTCACTGACGCTTCATCTCACTGACATTGAAATACGGCGGCTAAACGGCTGAAAATTCAACGTGCCGCCAGATTGGCGGCTGGAAATATCGAACATGTCTCGGTACCGAAAGCCAGCAGCTTGCCGCCGGCATCCTTCAGCGTCGCTTCCGAAACGGCAAGCGTGCGGCCCTTGTGAACCACCTTGCCTTCGCAGACAACCTCACCGGTCCTGGGCGTGATCGGCCGCGTCAGATTCACCTTGAACTCCGCAGTGGTGTAAGCCTCGCCCTTGTCGAGCAGGGTCTGCACCGCGCACGCCAACGCTGAATCGAGCAGCGTCGCCGCCCAGCCGCCGTGAACGCCGCCCAGCGGGTTGAGGTGGCGTTCGTTCGGCACGCCCCGGAACACGGCGCGACCTTCCGATACTTCGGTCAACGCGAAGCTGAGCTGGAAGGAGATCGGTGGTGCCGGGTATTTGCCGTCGACGATTCGCTGCAGCAATTCCAAGCCGGTGTATTTCAGGATGTCGGCATGAGGAATGGTGCCGAGGCCGAGCGGCGAGACCCGGCCCGGATAGAGTTCGACTTCGCTCATCGGATGATTTCTCCGGCCGCGCTCTCTCCGGCGATGGGCTTCTGCGCTGCGTGGTGCTTGCGCAGTGCGGCCAGAAAGCCGGCGCGCGCATCGGGCTGATCGATGCCGCGCGGCTCGTAGACGTGGCGGGTGAAGAAGTAGCCGGTCAGGCGGAATGCGTCCGCCATCGCCGCATGATTGGCGCGCTGGCCGGAGCCGCGCTGCAGGAAGGCGGGCAGCACCAGCATCTTGTCGTGCCACGGAGCGCCGGCCCCGCGCGACACCGCGCGTCCGGATTTAGGCGAGACATAGGCCAGATCCTGCCTCGTGCCGGTGGCGGCGCATTGGCTGAGATCGAGGCCAAAGCCGAGTTCATCGAGAATCAGGAGCTCGAAGCGCGCCACCAGTTCGCCGGCGGCATCTGCGTCGTCGAGATGAACGATCATCACCGAAAGCGCCTCGTAGAGGCCGCCATGGGCATCGCGCTCGGGCAGCAGGCGCAGATGCGCCGCCATCGTCTGAAGGCCGTAGACGGCAACGGCACTGTCCATCAGCCGGGCGGCGTTCATCTCGATGGCTTCGGCCTGGAATGTGCCCAGATGCTCGTCGAGGCGCGCACGCCACAAAAGATCGACGCGATTGCCTGGCTGGAGAACAGGCTGCTGCTTGCGCGAGCGGCCACCGCGCACGAGGCCGAGATGGCGGCCATGGGCGCGCGTCATCACCTCGAGAATGGCGCTGGTTTCGCCATGCCTGCGGGTGCCGAGAATGATTCCCTCGTCGCGCCATTCCATATCAGGAGCTTTTCACCGATCGGGTGGCGAAATCAAGGTATGGGTCTGGCGCCTGTGCCGGCTCTCGCAACGAGGCATAAAAAAGCCGCCCGCAGCAATGTGCTGCGGGCGGTTGGTGAGGTCAGTCGATCCGTTAGAAGTTGCGCTGGAAGCGGACGATGCCGCCGACGCTGTCCTTCTTGTCGGCCTTGGACCAGTTGCCGTAGATGGATGGATTGCCGAAATTGCCGTAGTGATCCCAGTCGACTTCGGTCGTGACCGTGAAGCCCGGGACGATGGTGTATGCGACGTTCGCGGCGAGAGCATAGTTCTTGTCGTCGTCAGCCGAAGCCTGGACGTTGAACGAGGTCTTCTCGTTGAACTTGTAGGTACCGCCGCCCCAGACGGCCCAGTTGCCGCCCCACGGCTTGTACTGGCTGCGGCCATGTACGTCGATGGCATTGTGTGCGTCGTCTGTGAGGTTGTCGTCGGTGCCGTAGCCGCCCATGATGAACAGCGACAGTTCCTTGCTGACGTTGACATCCAGGCGAACCTTGCCGGCCACTTCCTCGTAGTTGCTGTCATAGGCGACAACACCGGTGATCGCGCCCCAGTCGCCCTTGTACTTCAAGCCGCCGACGACATGCGGAACATAGCTGTCGATGGTGTTGACGCCCGTGCCTTCTTCGAGCGAGACCACGCCCGTGAAGCCGCTGCCAGCGTCGAAATAGTACTGGACGACATTGGTGTCCTTGACGCCGTACGGGATGATCGTGTCCTGGATGACGTTGCCCGCGTAACCGATGAACTGGTCGTATGCAGTTTCATCCTTACCGACGCGCAGGCCACCGAGCTGTATCCAGGCGAAGTTGAGGCTGGTGGTTTTGTTGCCGGCCTGCCAGGAGGTCGAGGAGCTTCCATCATAGTCGCCCGAGGAGTTGCCGAACTGGAAGCGGGTCTCGGTGAAGGTCTTCAACGTGCCGAGTTCGGTTTCCTGGCCGGTATACGTCCTCAGCGTGAAGCGCATGTTCTTGTAGTAGGTGTCGTGGTTTCCACCGTCCATGTGATCGCCAACGTTGTTGACGCCATCCAGCGTGCCGGAATCGCCGACGCCGATGTCATAGCGGAGATAGCCGCCGATGCGCAGGCAGGTCTCGGTGCCCGGGATGTAGAAATAGCCGGCGCCGTAGACGTCGCAGATCTTGACGTATTCGGCCGGTTCCGGTTCGGCGACGACAACCGCGTCCGCGGCGCGCGCGCCGGACACCGCGATCAAAGCCGCGGCTGAGCCGAGAAGGAGGCTCTTGATGTTCATTTTCTGACCTCTCCAGTCAAGTTTGAAAAAATGGCTTCTGAATTGTGGCTGGCGGATATGTTTTCCCGCCTCACCCCCACAATGAAAAAGGCCCGCACCGCGTCCCCTTTTCGCGGCGAACATACCCACCAATCGTCCACCTTCAATGACAATTCCATAAATGCGCTGGATTCTCGCCACAGATTAAATACGTGTTGCACAAATAACACTAATGAGAGCTTGCTTGAATTTAAAATGGCACAAATGGAACATCGTCATATTTTTGTAATAATTAAGTGTATCCTTCTGCATATACCAGTTTACTCTATGAATTTCGGTCTTTTAAGCTCTAAATCTAAAATAAATTGAGAAATTTGTGATTTCTGTCCTCGTATCGCTGTCGGCGCGAAAACAACACCATCAGCAGATCCAGATCACGGCGCGGAAAGCCGGCCTCAGCACGCGTCGCCGCTTCGTTGGCGGCTTGCAAGAATCTGAGTTGGTCTCGCGCCAATCGCGGGCCGCATGGTGGAGCCGGCGTTTCGCTTTGGCCTGCTTTCCGCCACCCGGGAGCCGTTCGCGGTTCGCGTAAAACCGCGACGTGCTCTACAGCACGTCGCGGCGAATCGGATTCGCCGACCTGCTGTAAGCTTCTGATTTTATGCATGTCGTTGTCCCGGAACCGAGGACTCTTCCGGGCGACATGCATTAGCCTCACGCCCAATGCTTGTGGTCGGCCACCGTGCGATGACGCGCCAGGATTTTTTCGGCCTTAGCGGGGGAACTCCAGCCCCATCTCGCGGTAGCGCTCGGGATCATCGCCCCAGTTCTCTCGCACTTTCACGAACAGGAACAGGTGCACCTTCTGTTCCAGTATGCCTGATATTTCCATCCGCGCGGCCTGCCCGATGGCGCGGATGGTCTCGCCCTTGTGGCCGAGCACGATCTTCTTCTGGCTGTCGCGCTCGACAAAGATGGTCTGGTCGATGCGCACCGAGCCGTCCTTTTTCTCTTCCCATTTCTCCGTTTCGATGTGCGAGGAATAGGGCAGTTCCTGATGCAGCCTGAGATAGAGTTTTTCGCGGGTGATCTCGGCAGCCAGCTGGCGCATCGGCAGGTCCGAAATCTGGTCTTCCGGATAGTACCAGGGGCCGGCCGGCAGCGCCTGCGCCAGATAGTCGAGGAGGTCCTTGCAGCCGGAACCGGTCAGCGCGGAGACCATGAAGGTGCGCTGGAACGGCACTTTCTCGTTCGCTGCCGCAGACAGGGCCAGCAGCGCCTCGTGCTTGACCCGATCGACCTTGTTGAGAATCAGCACCATCGGTTGGCGCACGTCCTTCAGCCGTTCGAGGATGGCATCAGCATCGCCCCTGATGCCGCGCTCGGCATCGATCAGCAGCAGCACGATGTCGGCGTCCTTGGCGCCTCCCCAGGCGGTGGTCACCATCGCGGTGTCAAGCCGCCGCTTGGGCTTGAAGATGCCCGGTGTGTCGACAAAGACGATCTGCGCGTTGTCGTGCGTGGCGATGCCGCGCACGATGGCGCGTGTCGTCTGCACCTTATGGGTGACGATCGAGACCTTGGCGCCGACCAGTTGGTTGACCAGCGTTGACTTGCCCGCGTTAGGCGCGCCGATCAGCGCAACGAAGCCGGAGTGCGTGACGGGAGCGGCTGCAGTGTCTTCGGCGGTCATGCCGCGCTCCCTTTATTGGCCCACACGCCTTCGCGCACGAGAAATGCCGAAGCCGCCGCTTCTTCGGCCGCCCTGCGGGAGCCGCCGGTACCGACGGAAGGTGCAAAGCCGCTAACCTGCAAAGAAATAGTGAAGACCGGCTGATGGTCGGGCCCTTCGCGTTTTTCGATCACATATTCGGGGCGCGCGTCACTCGTCTTGGCAATCCATTCCTGCAAATCGGATTTCGGATTACGTGGCTTCGTCACAACCGTGCTCGAACGTGGCTCCCAATAACGCAGAACGAACCGCCGCGCGGCGTCGATACCACCATCGAGATAAACTGCCGCGATTAGGGCTTCGACGGCATCAGCCAGATAATTTCCGCCGGAGCCGCGCGATCGCGTCTTCAAGGCGGCGTCGGCCCGGACCAGATTCTCCAGCTGCATCTCGATGCCGACTTCCGAGCATGTCTTTGCATCGACCAGCGCATTGAAACGGGGCGCGATTTCACCTTCCGGTGCATCAGGGAATTTCTCGAAAAGCATATCGGCGACGACAAGACCAAGCACGCGGTCGCCAAGGAATTCAAGACGCTGATTGTTGCTTGCCGCCTTGACCGCGCTGGAATGCGTCAAGGCGGTCTCAAGTAAGCGGATGTCCCTGAAAACATGGCCGGTCCTGGCCATCACCAAACCGGCCAGAGTCTCGCCTGTCGGGCGCTTCAAGGCCATCAGTTGACGAAGTGGAACAGGCGCGAAGCGCGCATCAGCGACGGCCATTTCCAGATTTCGAGCGGGCTAGCCTTGCCGGCGATCGAGAAGAAGACAAGGTTGGCGCGGCCGACCAGGTTCTCGGCCGGAACATAACCGACGGTGAAACGGCTGTCGGCGGAATTGTCCCTGTTGTCGCCCATCATGAAATAGTGGCCGGGGGGCACGTCGAATTCGCGGGTGTTGTCGCCAATCGAGTTCGGCGACAGGTCGAGCGTGTCATAGCTGACACCATCGGGCAGCGTCTCGCGATAGACGTCGATCGGATAATCCTTTTCCGTGATGTCGGGATTGTCGATCTGGCCCGTCTTGACGCGCGGCACGCCAACGCCATTGATGAAGACTTGGCCATCCTTCATCTGGATCTTGTCGCCGGGCAGGCCGATGACGCGCTTGATGTAGTCGACGGACGGATCAGGCGGGAACTTGAACACCACCACGTCGCCACGCTTGGGCTCGGAGCCCCAGATGCGGCCCGAGAAAATGTCCGGTCCAAAAGGCAGCGAATAGCGTGAATAGCCGTAGGACCATTTGGTGACGAACAGATAGTCGCCTTCCAGAAGCGTCGGCCGCATCGAGCCCGACGGGATCGAGAACGGTTGGAACAGCAGCGTGCGAATGACCAGGGCGAGCAAAAGCGCCTGGACGATGACGCTGACGGTTTCGCCAAGCCCGCCGGATTTCTTCTGAGATTTTTCAGCCACGCTCATGTCGTCCTCGATTGTGCGTTGGATGGTATAGAGTCTCGGCGCGCGCTGGGCAACGTCCATGCCGGTCGTCAGATGCAATCAATGTGGCGCTTCTTCGACCGGTAACGCCTCTATGATCACAAAGGCTTGAGCGAGCGGGAAATCATCCGTGATGGTGAGGTGGATCGCCGCCCGATGACCTTGAGGCAGGATCTTTTCCAGCCGCGCCAGCGCCCCGCCGGTCAGCGCCATCGTCGGCGCACCGCTGGGCAGGTTGACGACACCCATGTCACGCCAGAAGACCCCTTGTGCCAGACCAGTGCCCAGTGCCTTGGCGCACGCCTCCTTGGCGGCAAAGCGCTTGGCGTAGGAAGCTGCGCGGGCGCGCCGGTTCTCCGAACGCGCCTGTTCCACCTCGGTGTAGATCCTCTGGATGAAGCGCTGGCCGTGACGCTCAAGCGATTTCTCGATGCGTGTGATGTCGATCAGGTCGCTGCCGATGCCGATGATCATTGGGCGGCGGAACCGACGCTTCCGCCGGGATGAGGCGAATGCTCACGGCGTCTCGCGCGCTCGGCCAGCCGCTTGCGCCGCTGTTCGCGGAAGACATTCATGCCCCAGCGCGTGATGCCGTAGAACACCAGGCCGAACACCAGCCCGAGCGGCACCGCGCCGATCAGCATCGGCTCCAGGACGGGATGCCATAGTTTGGCGAAGGACAGCGTGTGCAGCATCTCGCCCAGATGCGCCGGCGGACCGTGTGTCGGCAGGCGATCGTGCAGGATGAGCTTGCCGGTTTCCCAGGATGCGCCCCACAAGAGCGGAAAAGTCAGCGGATTGCCGAAGAATACGGCTCCCAGAGCGGCGGCCACCAGATTGCCGGCGATCACCCAACACAGAACGGCGGCAATGATGAAGTGGAAACCGACGGGGAAGAACGAAGCAAAGACACCCGCGGCGACGCCGGCCGCCACCGCATGCGGGGTGGCCTTCAGCCGCAGAATGCGCTTGGAGAAATATTGAAGCGAGCGCGAAAACGAACGGCGCGGCCACAGATAGGTACGCACCCGCTCGAAAAGGCCATCAGGCTTGCGGCGACGAAAAAGCACTCTCTTCCTATTCCCGACAGTTCACAGCTTACACGCCGGCTGTTTCCAGCCAGGCTTCGACCGCCACATCTTGCGCTTTACGGTCGCCAGAAGGCAATCGCGACTTTGATATAGCCATCCGCAAGCCCAACAACAACCGAAGGCCGTACGCTCAGCGTCCGCAGCGCCAGATTTTTGGTCAGATCCATCTTCTCCACATCGGACAATCGCGGCGAATTTGAGAAGTGGTTTCGGCTAATTGTCGCAGCCGGATGACCGATATGCGGCCAGGGGTTCCGGCCGGCGCGGTGCCTACTTCAGATATTCGCTGACCTCGACCAGATTGTCGTCGGGATCGCGGAAATAGACCGACATCATAGGTCCTCGCGCGCCGATGCGCTCAACCGGACCGACTTCGATGGCAACGCCGTCGGCCGCGAGGCCGGCCTGGATTTCGGCGAGAGGCACCGCCGACACGAGGCAGAAATCGCCAGAACCCGGCGTCGGCGTCCTCGCCTTTGGCTCGAAAGTGCGGCCGACTTCGTGCAGGTTGATCTTCTGCGAACCGAACAGAAGCGCTGTCGGCCGGTTCGGCTGATCCAGGCGCCGCATGCCAAGCACGCGCCGGTAGAAGTCGCAGGTCGCTTCAACCGAGCGGACCGTCAGCACGAAATGGTCGATGCCGGCGATCATTTCGACCTCCTCGTCAGATGTTGCGGCTGCCCGGCTTGATGGCCGGGATGGCGGCAAGCTCCGGCGGCAACCTATCCGGCGGGTAGGCTGGAACTTCATATTCGGCAAGCGCGATCAACGGCACGCCGACATGGGTCTTGCCGGCCGAACGGTCGATGATGCAGGCGGCCGCGACCACCTCTGCGCCAACGTCGCGCAGGCAATCAATGGTTTCGCGGATCGACAGACCGGTGGTGACGATGTCCTCGACGATGACGACGCGGGCGCCTCGATCGATCTCGAAGCGGCGCAGGCGGAACTCGCCCCCTTCCCGCTCCACCCAGATCGCCGGCACGCCAAGGTGGCGCGAGGTTTCGTATGCCGGGATCAAGCCGCCGATCGCCGGCCCGACGACATAGTCGATCTTGCCTGGCACGGCGGCGCGGATCTTCTTGGCCAGCGCCTTGCACAGCCGCTCGGTCTTGTCGGCATGCATGAAGACGCGTGCCTTCTGCAGGAAAACTGGACTGCGCAGGCCCGACGTCAGGATAAAATGACCCTCGAGAACAGCGCCAGCCCCGCGGAATATGTCCAGCACTTCGTCGGTATTCATCTCGTCCCCCATGGTCGGCTATCGCTAGCCGTTGACGCGCCGCGCATCGCTGACGCTCGAATTGTCCTTGAGCTGCGACAGCAGCCGGTTGAGATGCTTCAGGTCCCAGACTTCGAGATCGATCAGCATTTCGGTGAAATCGGGCGCGGTGCGCACCATCGACAGCGTATGGATGTTGGCGTCGTTGGAGGCAACGACCTGGGCGATATCGGCAAGCGAACCCGGCGCGTTGATGGCGGTGACCGAGACGCGCGCGGGGAACCGTTCCTTGGTGCGCTCGTCGATGTCCCAGCGCACGTCGATCCAGCGCTCCGGCTGATCGTCGAAGGCCTGCAGCGCCGGAGACTGGATCGGGTAGATGGTGATGCCGGTGCCCGGCTGGACGATGCCGACGATACGATCGCCAGGGACCGCGCCTTCCGGCGCGAAGCGCACCGGCAGGTCGCCGCGCACGCCGCGGATCGGCACGGCGCCGGCGCCTGGCTGGTCCTTGTCCTTGCGCGCGGCCCGGCCAGGTATCTGGAACAGCATGCCTGCGGCGTTGCGGATCTTCGACCAGCCCTCCTCGCGCTGCTTGGGCGCTGCCGGCGTGACGCGCTCGTCCTTGTAGTCGGGGAACACCGCCTTCATGACATCGGTTGAGGCCAGTTCGCCGCGGCCCACGGATGCCAGCACATCCTCGATGTCCTTGCGTGCCAGCCTGTGCAGCACGGGCTTCAGGTTTTCCCTGGTGAAGGTCTTGCCGGCTCGTTCGAAGGCACGCTCCAGGATACGCGCGCCAAGGCCAGAATACTGCTTGCGGATCGCATTCTTGGTGGCGCGGCGGATGGCGGCGCGCGCCTTGCCGGTGACGACGACCGATTCCCATGCGGCTGGCGGCACCTGCGCCTTGGAGCGGATGATCTCGACCTCGTCGCCATTCTTCAGTTCCGTCATCAGCGGCATGATGCGGCCATTGACCTTGGCGCCGACGCAGGTGTCGCCGACATCGGTGTGAACCGCATAGGCGAAATCGATCGGCGTGGCGCCGCGCGGCAGGGCAATCAGCATGCCTTTCGGCGTGAAGCAGAACACCTGGTCCTGGAACAGCTCCAGCTTGGTGTTCTCCAGAAAATCCTCGGGATTGTCGCCCTCGGCCAACTGCTCGATGGTACGGCGCAGCCAAGCGTAGGCGTTGGTCTCCTTCGAGATCGCATGGCCGGCGCCGTTCGTCTTGCCGCCGGTGTCCTTGTAGATCGAATGGGCGGCGACGCCGTATTCGGCGATCTTGTTCATCTCGCGGGTGCGGATCTGCAGTTCGACGCGCTGGCGCGAAGGCCCGACGATGGTGGTGTGGATCGAACGGTAGTCGTTCTGCTTCGGGGTCGAGATGTAATCCTTGAAACGGCCGGGCACCATCGACCAAGTGGTGTGGATGGCACCCAGCGCGCGATAGCAGTCCTCGACGCTGTCAACGACAACACGGAAGCCGAAAATGTCGGACAGCTGCTCGAAGGACAGCGCCTTGGCCTCCATCTTGCGGAACACCGACCATGGCTTCTTCTGCCGGCTCTTCACGCCGGCGTTGATGGCGTGCTTTTCAAACAGGGCCGACAGCGCCTTTTCAATGTCGGTCAGCACGCCCTTGTTGCGCTCGAATATCTCGGCGAGCCGCGCGGTGACGGCCCGGTAGGCTTCCGGATTGATGAAGCGGAAGGCGATCTCTTCCAGCTCCTCGCGCATGCCTTGCATGCCCATGCGCCCGGCCAGCGGCGCGTAGATATCCATCGTCTCCTCGGCGATGCGCAGGCGTTTGGCCTCGGGCATGTGATCGAGGGTGCGCATGTTGTGCAAACGGTCGGCGAGCTTGACCAGCAGCACGCGAACATCTTCCGAGATCGCCAGCAAAAGCTTGCGCAGGTTCTCCGCCTGCTCGGCCTTCTTGGAGACGAGGTCGAGTTTCTTGAGCTTGGTCAGGCCCTCGACCAGCTTGCCCATTTCGGGGCCGAACAGATCGTCGATCTCGGCCCGCGTCGCCGTCGTGTCCTCGATGGTATCGTGCAGCAGGGCGACGGCGATGGTCGCCTCGTCCATGTGCATCTCGGTGAGGATAGCGGCGACTTCGAGCGGATGCGAGAAATAGGGATCGCCGGAAGCGCGCTTCTGGTGACCATGCTTCTGCATGGCGTAGACATAGGCCTTGTTGAGCAACGCCTCGTTGACGTCAGGCTTGTAGCGCTGGACGCGCTCGACAAGCTCATACTGACGCATCATGGGCTAAATCTCTCGGCGATGAAATGAATCATGCGCCGCACTGTTGTACGGCGCATGCCGGTACCAACTGTCGCAAATACCAGATTCACGCATTATGCCAAGTGCGGCCAAAGCTGCATCTGGTATTTGCGACAGTTGGTACTAGATAGCCACGAAACCGCCGGGACGGAAGTGCCGGAAGATTGTTCCAGCGACCGCCGGAACGGAGGGCTTAGTAGTCGTCGCTCTTTTCCGGGGGCACCAGGCCTTCGATGCCAGCCAGGAGATCTTCCTCGGTCATCCGGTCGAAGGTGACGTTCTCCTCGGCGTCGTCGGCTTCGGCGGCCGCAACAGCGCCGCCGGTCTGATCGGCGATCACTTCGCCATCGGCTTCGGGCTCGTCGACCTCGACATGCTTCTGCAGCGAATGGATCAGATCTTCCTTGAGATCATCGGGCGACAGCGTCTCGTCGGCGATCTCGCGCAGTGCGATGACGGGGTTCTTGTCGTTGTCGCGCGGGACGGTGATCTGCGCGCCCTGGCTGATCTGACGGGCGCGGTGGCCGGCCAGAAGCACCAGCTCGAAGCGGTTGTCGACCTTGTCGATGCAATCTTCAACGGTTACGCGGGCCATGGACTGCCCCTTTCATGCCTGGATTTGATGGAAAACAGGCGCGGTCCATAACCCGAACGGCGCCAAAATACAAGCATCATGGCAATGCGGGCCCACAGGGCACTCAATCCCAATATCGAACTCCCGATCTAGCAAAGCAGCCGGGTCCAGGGTTCGGCGCCACGATCACAATTGCTTGCAGTGCGCCACATGCCCTTGGATTGCCACCAAACTGGCGTTATCTCGATTGGTCCAAGGTCGGCCGGTTATTAGAGCCTGACCGATAGTCGCTACCGCATTTCGTTTAGACGGCCGTTTTTTCGAAAAGGATTATTTCCATGTTCGACCCTCGTGAAAAAATCGCCCTGTTCATCGACGGCGCCAATCTCTACGCCACATCGCGCGCGCTCGGGTTCGACATCGATTATCGCAAGCTCCTGGCGAGCTTTCACAAGCGCGGTTACCTGTTGCGCGCCTACTATTACACCGCGCTGGTCGAGGACCAGGAATACTCCTCGATCCGGCCACTGATCGACTGGCTCGACTATAACGGGTTCAAGGTGGTCACCAAGCCGGCCAAGGAATTCACCGACTCGACCGGCCGCCGCAAGATCAAGGGCAACATGGACATCGAGCTTACCGTCGATGCGCTGGAACTCGCCGATGTCGTCGACCACTATGTCATATTCTCCGGAGACGGTGATTTCCGAACGCTGGTCGAAGCGCTGCAACGGCGTGGCCGCAAGGTGTCGATCGTCTCGACCATGGCCTCGCAACCTCCGATGATCTCAGACGACCTGCGCCGGCAGGCCGACCATTTCATCGACCTAGCGACGCTGAAGAACGAAGTCGGCCGCGATCCCTCCGAACGACCGGCACGGCGGCCCGAACCGGCTGAAGTCGACGAGGACGACTACTGAGGCCGGTCGACTTGACCGCCCCTTCACTTTCCGAACCCAGCCGCGATTGCCCGCTCTGCCCGCGGCTGCATGATTTCATCGCCGAATGGCGGCAGCGCGAGCCGTCATGGTTCAACGCGCCGGTGCCGACCTTCCTGCCACTGGGTGGCGAAGATACCGTCCAGCTTCTGATCGTTGGTCTGGCGCCTGGCCTGCGCGGCGCCAACCGCACCGGGCGCCCCTTTACCGGCGACTATGCCGGCGACCTGCTCTATTCGACACTGATTGCCCACAACTTCGCACGCGGCGAGTTCAAGGCGCGGCCCGATGATGGGCTGGAACTCCTCGGCACTGCGATCACCAACGCGGTGCGCTGCGTGCCGCCGGAGAACAAGCCGGTCGGTGCCGAGATCGCCACCTGCCGGACATTCCTGGTGCCGACGATCGCTCGCTTTCCCAACCTGCGCGCCGTGCTGGCGCTGGGATCGATCGCGCACCAGTCGACCGTGCGGGCACTGGGCGGGCGCGTCGCCGCCTATCCGTTCAAACATGGCGGCCAGTTGGAAGCCGACGGCATCATGCTGTTTTCGAGCTACCATTGCTCGCGCTACAACACCAATACCGGTGTGTTGACCGAAGACATGTTCGTCAGGGTGTTTGGCGAGATCGCGGCATTCCTGAAGAACTGAGCTCTCGGATACCGTGCGGTCTGCGGTGCGAGCTCACACCGGCAGCAAGGCATCCGGCTTCACGTCGCCGATCGAGGCATAGGTATGTGTCTCCTTCACCCCGGGCAGCGGCAGGATGACGCGTTTGAGAAAGTCCTGATAGTCGGCCATCTCGGCAATGCGGGCCTTCACGAGATAGTCGAAGCCGCCGACGACCATATGGCATTCCAGAACCTCGGGCGCCTTTGCCACCGCCTCGGCGAAGCGGTCAAAGATATGCGGGGCCGCGTGATCGAGCCGCACCTCGATGAAGACAAGCATGCCGCGGCCAATCTTTGCCGGATTGAGCACCGCCCTGACGGCGGTGATAAACCCGTCGCGAAACAGGCGTTTCACGCGCTGGCTGGCGCCGGTCGGTGACAGGCCGACGCGCGCTGCCAGGTCGAGCGTGGTGCGGCGCCCATCTTCCTGCAGCAGTCGCAGAAGACTGCGGTCGACGGCGTCCAGGTCGACTGGTTCAGGATTCACGTTCAAGTCCTCCTATTTGCGTGAATTACACTTCAAATTCTAAAAAACAGCGTATTTTGTCGCGACCATTTCGACCATAGGCTGCGCTTCATCGCAAGGTCGGGGGCTGTCTCCTCCTGGCGGCATGAACATGCGGCGGAACTGACATGGCGGACGGACGAGACACGGGAGACACAAGACTGGCGGTGATCGCCGGCCTTGTCATGATCGCCATCTATGCGGCGCAGTTCGTCGCCGCCCGCTTCAGCCTCAGGGAGCATCTGACGGCCACCGACATGGCCAGCCTGCGCTTTGCAGGTGCCGGCGCGGTGTTCCTGCCGATCGTCTGGAGACGCGGCCTGGCGACCATGAAGGCGCTGGGCTGGCGGCGTGGACTGACGTTGGCTGCACTGGCCGGATTGCCCTATCCGCTGATCATCAACTGGGGTCTAACCCACGCGCCCGCCGCCCATGCCGCGGCGCTCTGCCCGGCCTCGATCGTGTTCTTCTCGTTCCTATTGTCGCTGTTCCGGGAAAGCGCGTCGCGTCGGCGGATCATCGGTGTCGTCACGATCATCGCCGGCTTGTTGCTGTTCATAGCACCGGCGCGCACCGGCGCCAGTGATGTCCTGTTCGGGGACCTGCTGTTTATCGGATCGGGCGCGATGTTTTCCACATATGCCATTCTTGTGCAGCGATGGCGTGTCGACCCGGTCACGGCGACCGCGAGCGTCGTGCTTTTGTCCTGCCTGCCGCTGCCACTTCTTTATGTCTTGGCGCCAAGCGGCCTCCATGCCGCCGCAGGCGCCGAAATCGCCAGCCAGATCGTCATTCAAGGTCTTCTCGCGGGCGCTGCGGCAATGTTCCTCTACACTTACATTGTCGACCGATTGGGCTCACAGGCTGCATCGCTGTTCCTGCCGGGTGTGCCGGTCGCCACCGTGATGGTCGGCATGGTCGTGCTTGGCGAGACCCCGCTGGCTATCCAATGCGTGGCCATCGCCATCATGGCCGCCGGGATGGGTTATTCGGCGATGGGTCGACGCAGCACCAGGGAAAATCTGGCTGTCTCGACATCAGCTGGATCGTGAATGGTTTCAGGGGCATGGCAGGCTGCCGAAGAACGGGACCGGCATCGGATCGGGCCTGTTCATCAAGGTGTGGAGGCGAGCAGCGCCGCCAACTTCTCCGGCCCGCCCTGCAAAACGTTCAGATCGACGTCCCCCTCGATGCCGTTCACGCGCCCCTTGTTGTGGTACTGCCAGTAGATCCAGTCACGACGGTCCGGTTCCATGAGCAGTGAGCGTAGCCAGAGTGGGCGAGCGGCGATTTGCCCGGCATAAGCGGCCTCGGCTTCATCCGTAAGATAGACGATCGCCGGCTTGCCGAATGCCGCCTCGACAAGTCCGAGGAAGGCCTGGAGTTCGGCATTCAACTGTTCGGGCGACGGACGCCGCGGACAGTTGCCGCCGAACTCGATGTCGACCACGGGCGGCAGCAGCGGCTGATCGTGCGGCACCACCGAGATGAAATTCCTCGCCTGGTCGGCGCCCGGCCGGCAGAAGGTGAAGAAATGATAGGCGCCGACGGCGAGGCCGGCGGCGCGGGCCTCGCGCAGATTGCCGGCGAAGGCGTCGTCGACATGGTCGCCGCCTTCAGTCGCCTTGATGACGACGAAAGCCACATCATCGGCGGCAACACGCCGCCAGTCGATCCGGCCCTGATGATGGGAGACGTCGATGCCCCTGACCGGATATCGGTCGCGGTCGGGAGAGTAGGTGCGGAAATAGGCCACTCCTCCCACAGCAATGACACATGCCAGGGCAAGACTGGCCGCGCCCCAGAGAACAATCCGCTTCTTCAAGACCACCCCTGTTGGACTTGCCGGTTGTTCGGCGTTGAAAACCCGACCGTTGGCTTTCCAGGCTATCTCCCGATCACCCGCGCTCCTTCAGCAGCCGGCCTTTTTCGCGCGACCAGTCGCGTTGCTTTTCGGTCTCGCGCTTGTCGTGCAGTTTCTTGCCGCGGCCGACGGCAAGCAGCAGCTTGGCGCGTCCCTGGTCGTTGAAATAGATTTTCAGCGGCACCAGGGTCATGCCTTCGCGGTCCACGCTCTGCGACAGCTTGGCCATTTCGCGCTTGTTGAGCAGCAGTTTGCGGCGGCGGCGCGGCTCGTGGTTGAAGCGGTTGGCCTGCAGATATTCGGGCAGATAGGAATTGATCAGCCAGATCTCGCCGCCTTCGACCGAGGCATAGCTGTCCTGGATGTTGGCCTGGCCCTGACGCAGCGACTTGACCTCGGTTCCGGTCAGCACAAGGCCGGCCTCGATCGTGTCGAGCACCTCATAGGAAAACCGCGCCTTGCGGTTTTCGGCAACGGTCTTGTTGTTGGGATCGGCTTTTCTGACTTGGTTCATGAGGTCTAGAGTCCGTTTCGAAACCCGCTCCCGCGAGTCAGATGATGGTGCTACCGAGAACCGGAGCGGAGCGTACATATAGTACGGGAACACCGGAAGCGCAGGTGGCGCCTTCAGATGACCGCGGGAGCAGACTTCCCAAACGGGCTCGCTAATTGATCAAGCCGGCGTGCTTCATGGCCGCATCGATCCTCTCGGCCGTTGCCGGCTCGACAGTCACCAGCGGCGAACGCAGCACGTTCTCGACCTTGCCCAGCTTCGACAGTGCATATTTCGCGCCGGATACGCCGGGCTCGATAAAGATCGCCTTGTGCAGCGGCAAGAGACGGTCCTGCAGCTCCAGCGCCTTCGCACTGTCGCCCGAAAGCGTTGCTTCCTGGAATTCGGCGCAGAGCCGTGGCGCGACGTTCGAGGTCACCGAGATACAGCCGACACCACCATGCGCGTTGAAACCCAGTGCGGAAGCGTCCTCACCCGAAAGCTGGATAAAATCCTTGCCGCAGGTCATGCGCTGCTCCGACACGCGCTCGACCTTGCCGGTGGCGTCCTTGACGCCGACGATGTTCTTGAAGTCGTGCGCCAGCCGGCCCATCGTCTCCGGCATCATGTCGATGACCGAACGCGGCGGAATGTTGTAGATGATGATCGGCAGCTTGGTCGCCCGGGCGACAGCGGCGAAATGCTCGTAGAGGCCGCGCTGTGTCGGCTTGTTGTAATAGGGCGTTACGACCAGGGCAGCATCGGCGCCGGCCTTTTCGGCATACTGCACGAGCCCGACGGCTTCCTCGGTGTTGTTGGAACCGGCGCCGGCAACAACCGGGGCGCGGCCCTTGGCCACCTCGATGCAGACCTTGACGACGTGGCGATGCTCGTCATGCGACAGCGTAGGCGACTCGCCCGTTGTGCCGACAGGAACCAGGCCTGTCGTGCCCTCGCCAAGCTGCCAGTCGACGAACGCGCGAAAGGCTTTCTCGTCGAAACGCCCGCTCTTTTCGAACGGTGTCACGAGCGCGGTAAGCGAGCCTCTCAGCATGTCGTCCAACTCCTTGGGACTTCTCGGTTCACGCATGTCGCTGTCCCAAAACCGGTATCCACTTTTGGGCGCCATGCACTTTGTTGGTTATGCATGTCGTTACCCCCAAAACCGGTATCCACTTTTGGGCGCCATGCACTTTGTTGGTTATGCATGTCGTTACCCCAAAACCGGTATCCACTTTTGGGCGCCATGCGTCGGTGTTTCGTGGTGCGCGCCTTCTAACCGAAAGCGAAGCCGCGCACCATAGTCTCGACATTGTTGCGCGGCAAGCATTGCCATGGTGCCAGCAAGCGTAATTCGAACGGCCTCGATAACCCTTTGTTTACGAGCCCTTCACGACCTAAGTTTAGGCTTCAAGGCTTCTTCGCCGCCGGTAAAATACTGGATTAAGGAAAGACACGCGATCATGCCGACCAGTCGGCCCCATCTCTTCGCGCTGCTTGGCGCCGTCGCCGCGCTGATGCCCGGCGTGGCGATCAGCGGCAGCGTCGATGTGCGGGTCACCTCGGCCATCCCGGTGCCTGGTGTACAGGACAAGGCGCAACAGGCCCCCTCACCCAGCGTCGCGCGGTTGAAAAGTGGGCTGGATGCGCTGGCGGCCGGCGATATTGCCGGCGCGCGCGGCGTGCGTGATGCACTGCCCGCACAATCGCTCGACCAGCACATATTGGCCTGGGCGATCGCGCTTTACGGCGGAGACAAGGTTCCGAGCGGCGACATCGCGGCGGCCGCGAAGATGCTGCCCAACTGGCCGGGCACCGTCGCCTTGCGCAAGAACAGCGAGCGCGCGCTCTACCGCGAAAACCCGGCGGCGGATGTCGTCGTCAAGGCATTCGACGGCAGCCAGCCGCAGACATTCGAAGGCGTGATGGTTCTCGCGCGCGCCTATGTGTCGTCCGGCAACGCCAAGGCGGCGCGATCGGTGCTGTCGCCGTTCTGGCGCACCGCGATCCTGGAGGCCAAGGACGAGACGGCTCTGATCAAGGAGTTCGGCAGCCTTGTTCCTGCCGCCGACCACCGTTTTCGCATGGAGCGCATGTTCTATGCCGACCGGGTGAGTTCCGCCTTGCGTGTCGCCGGCCTCGCCGGCGCCCAGCAGCTTGCCGACGCCTGGGCGGCGGCCGACAGGAGCGACAAGAATGCCGCCAACCTCCTAAAGGCGGTACCGGCGGCGCAGCGTTCGGCCGGCTATTTCTTCGCGCAGGCCGAGTATCTGCGCAAGCAGCAGGATTTTGCGGGCGCCGCGGCGGTTGTCATGAAGGCGCCGGCGGACCGTGACTCCCTGGTCGATCCGGATGCCTGGTGGGTCGAACGCCGGGTGCTGTCGCGCGAACTGGTCGACCAGGGCGACATGAAGACGGCATACAAGATAGTCGCCACGCATGCCGCCGAAAGCGCGGCCAATGCGGCGGAAGCCGAGTTCCATGCCGGCTGGTACGCGCTGCGTGGCCTGAACGATCCCAAGCTCGCGGCGACGCATTTCGCGCGCATCGCCGACCTTGCCCAGGGACCGATGACCCTGTCGCGCGCCTATTACTGGCTCGGCCGCGCGGCGGAAGTCGGAGGCCCCGGCAATGCCAAGGATTATTTTGGACGTGCGGCGACCTACGGCACCACGTTTTACGGCCAGCTCGCCGCCGAACGTGTCGGCCGGCAGGCGCTCAACATCGTCTATCCCCAGCCAAGTGCCGCCGACCGGCAGAGCTTTGCCGGCCGCGAGGCCGTCTCCGCCATCAAGCGACTGCAGGAGGCGGGCTACGACCGCTATGCCGAAACGCTCTACCGCGACCTTGCCGGCCAGTTGACCAGTCCGGGTGAACTGGCGCTGCTCGCCGTCCTGGCGGAAAAGCAGGACAACCATTTCATGGCGC
The DNA here is from genome assembly GCF_020164995.1 of Mesorhizobium sp. CO1-1-11. NCBI lineage: Bacteria > Pseudomonadati > Pseudomonadota > Alphaproteobacteria > Hyphomicrobiales > Phyllobacteriaceae > Mesorhizobium > Mesorhizobium sp. CO1-1-11. Next base: position 100,433 of record NZ_JAIUHE010000008.1, on the reverse strand, counting down.
TGAAAATCGGCAAGATCGCCGGAGCGCGGGGCATCGACGTCGGAGCGCTGTCGCATCCGCTCGGCGTCATCCCCGATTCGGCCAATATTTCCGGTTCCGGCAAGGCCCTGGCCTACGCGATCGCCCGCCAGGAAAGCGAATTCAATATCGGGGCCATATCCAGTGCCGGCGCGCGCGGGCTGCTGCAGCTGATGCCGGCAACCGCCAGGCAATTGGCGAAGAAGGCTGGATTGCAGTTTTCGCAGACCAGGCTGACAACCGACGCCGCCTATAATGCAACGCTTGGTTCGGCCTTCCTCGGCGAACAGCTGGATCGCTTCAACGGCTCGTACGTATTGACCTTCGCGGGCTACAATGCCGGCCCGGCCCGGGCCGGCCAGTGGGTGGCGAAATATGGTGACCCGCGCGGCAAGGACATCGATGCGGTGGTGGACTGGATCGAACGGATTCCCTACACGGAAACAAGAAGTTACGTGCAGCGCGTGATGGAGAATTACGAGGTCTACCAGATGCGTATCTCCGGCAAGTACGACATCGTCGGCGATCTCGTGAACGGGCGGAGTTGAAGTTTTTGCTCTTCCTTCGTGAGGAGAAGGAGGAGCCTTTCCCATTTGACCCTCCCGCGCTCCGTCTATAGCAGACGTGGACGATCCCTTCGGCTAGAGAACCCGTCCCATGTCGAGCAACCCAGGTTTCTCCGACTTCTTCTATGCCGCGCCAGATGGGCTGAGACTTCACGCGCGCGTCTATGGCAAAGCGAATTCCGCACATTGGCCGGTCGTCTGCCTGCCTGGCCTGACACGTAATGCGCGGGATTTTCACGAGCTGGCGCTCTATCTCTCAACGCGATCCGCCTTGGCGCGCAAGGTCATCGCCTTCGACTATCGCGGACGCGGACAGTCGGCCTACGATCCCGATGTCAGTCACTATAATGTCGGCGTCGAGGCGGGGGACATCCTTGCCGGGCTGACGGCGCTCGGCATCGATCAGGCGGACTTCATTGGCACCTCGCGCGGCGGGCTGATCATCCATGTGCTTGGCGCGATGCAGCCGGCGGCACTGAAAGCCGTCGTGCTCAACGACATCGGGCCAGTGATCGAAGCCGCCGGCCTTGCCCATATCCTCACCTATCTTGATCCCACGCCAAAACCGAAGAGCCGTGCCAAGACTGTCGATGCCCAGCGCGACACGCATGGCGGCGACTTTCCCGCCCTCGCTTCGGCGGATTGGGAGCGGATGGCGTCAGCGCTCTATCGCCAGACGGATCAGGGGCTGATGCCGGATTTCGACCCGAGGCTGGTTGAAACGCTCGCCGCCCTCGACCTAAGCAAGAAACTGCCGGATTTGTGGGCGCAATTCGAGGCGCTGGCCGCCATGCCTATGCTGGTCATACGCGGCGCCAACTCGAGACTTTTGTCCGTCGAGACGCTTGAAGAAATGAAGAAGCGCCACCCAAACCTCGAGGCGATCACGGTCGAGGGCCAAGGCCACGCGCCTTTCCTAGAGACCGGCAGCCTGCCCAGCGCCGTTGCTGTTTTTCTCGATCGCGCCGAGAGGCAATAAGCGGCAAATAAGCCCCAAGACCAGATCAGATCCCGGGGCTGTTACGGCAGCAAAGGCAAGCTGTCGGAACTACTTGGCCTTGGAGCTTTTGCGGGTCGCTTTTGGCGGCGCCTTCGCCGAAGCGCCCTCATCCGCCTGCTTCCGCTTCGCCGACGGCGTCGTCACCGGCGACGAAAACAGAGAGCTTTCCGCGTTGCCGGCCGGTTGCTCGCCGCGAGGCTTCTCCAGCACGACAACGCAGCCATCGAGATCATTGGTGGCCAGATGCGCGTAGCGCATGGTCATCGACAAGGTCTGATGGCCAAGCCACATCTGAACGCGGCGGATGTCGATGCCGCCCTGGACAAGACGCGAAGCGCAGGTGTGGCGCAGGATGTGCGGCACGACCTGGTCGTCGGCACCGAGGCCGACTTCCGCCTTGGCATCGTTCCAGATGGCGCGAAATTGTGCCTGGCTGAGCTTGGTGAACGGCCCCTTAGGCCGGCGCCCTTCGGCCGGAGGCAGCTTGATGACCTCCTTGACCCGCTCGGTCATCGGAATGGTGCGGCTGCGACCGGACTTGGTGATCCAGAAGGAGACGCGATGTTCCTGGATATCGTTCCAGATCAGCCCGAGCGCCTCTCCGAGGCGGCATCCGGTGTCGACCAGGAAGACGGAAAGCCGGTAAGCATCCTCGCTGCGGCTCTTGATAGCGGCAAACAGCCTTGCCTCTTCCTCCCTCTCGAGGAAACGAATTCGTCCCGCCCGCTCCTTCTGGCGGCGAAACTCGGGCAAGCTGTGGATATCTCCCATCTTGTAAGCCTTGCGCAGCAGTTTGCTGAGAGCAGCCATCTTTCGATTGATGGTCGCGTTGCTGTTGCCGCGCTGGCGCAAGGTGCCGATAAGGTTGTCCAGGGTACTCTGGTCAAAGGCGCTGAAACGCTCCCCAAGGAGGATCTCGTCTATCTCGCCGATGAAGGAGCTGACATTATATTTATGTCGCCCATCATCCCACAATATGTCTCGATAAGCTGAAAAAAGCTCTCCGACCCGGTATGACTTTACTTCTCTTATCTTATTATATGTGTAGTTGATCTTCGAGTTCTGAGAAGAAAACGTCGAAAACTGATCAGAGGGGTATCCCTCTTGAATCGCTTCGTTGGTCATTATCCGTCACTCCCCCGAGTGGATTGGGATCAGCCCTATCCGCTTGGGAGCGTCCTTTCAAGAGATTAAATCACGCAGTTGTGATCTCACCCGCCGACCGCGGATCCCACGAGACCAGCCTACGGATCTGTTCAGCTACCGATTCCCCCTCTTCCTTCGTTTGCGTTGACCCAGTCACGAAACAAAAACAGCCCGGGCGTTTGTGCGCCCGGGCTGGATTTCACCTGTAAGGAACCAGCCCTTAGAAGGAGCGCTGGAAGCGGAGGATACCCGCGATGTTGCTCTTCTTGTCGGCGCCGACCCAGCCCTGCGACAGGTCGTCAGCACCGCCGACGTTCTGGTAATCGACTTCGGCCGTGACCGTGAAGCCGGGAACCACGTCATAGGCGATGTTCGCCGCGATGCCGAGGTTCTTCCAGTCGTCATACGAGATCTGAGCGTTGAACGAGGTCTTCTCGTTGAACTTGTAGGTGCCACCGCCCCACACTGCCCAGTTGCCGCCCCACTGCTTGTAGAAGCCGCGGCCCGTACCAAAATCGTTGAGGTTATCGTCAGTGCCATAGCCGCCCATGATCCAGAGCGACAGTTCGTTGGAGACGTTGACGTCCAAACGAACCTTGCCGGCAACTTCTTCGTAGTTGCTGTCATAGGAGACGACGCCGGTCAGAGCGCCCCAGCCCTGGGTCCACTTCAGACCACCGACGACATGCGGAACGTAGCTGTCGATCGTGTCGTCGCCAGCGCCTTCTTCGAGCGAGACCACGGCCGAGAAGCCGTTGCCGGCGTCGAAGTAGTACTGAACGACGTTGGTGTCGAAATTGCCGTAGGGGACGATCGTATCCTGGATGACGTTGCCGGCGTAGCCGATGAACGTATCGAAGGCCGATTCGTCTTTACCGACGCGGAGACCACCGAGCTGGATCCAGGCGAAGTTCAGCGAAACCGGCTTGTTGTGTGCCTGCCAGCCGTCGCCGCCAGTCAGCGGGCCGGTACCATCCGGATCCGCGTAGTTGCCGTAGCTGTTGCCGAAGTTGAAACGGGTCTCGGTGTAGGTCTTCAAGGTGCCGAGTTCGGTTTCCTGGCCGGTCCAGGTCTTCAGCGTGAAGCGGGCGTTCTTCCAGTAGGTGTCGTGATCGCCATCGTCCATGTGGTCCGGAACGTTCTGGGCGCCACCGAACGCACCATGATCACCCACGCCGATGTCGTAACGGATATAGCCGCCGATGCGCAGGCAGGTTTCGGTGCCGGGGATGTAGAAGTAGCCAGCGCCGTAGACGTCGCAGATCTTGACGTATTCAGCGGGCTCCGGCTCGGCGACGACGACGGCGTCGGCGGCGCGCGCACCGGAAACTGCGATCAGGGCCGCAGCGGAGCCGAGAAGAAGGCTCTTGATGTTCATTTTCTGACCTCCAGTCAAAAGTTAAAAAACGGGTCTGGGTATTCTTTGCTGAAGGACAGCGTTCCCTGCCCCATCCCCACTACCGAAAAAGATGCGCACCGCGCCGCTTCCTCGAAACCGACATTACCCATGAGCCGGCGGCGTTCAACAACGATCGTACCGGCGAAAGGGCTGTTCGGCTGCTATCCCCCAGCGTTGTTGCACAAATGACACGATTTGGCCTCACTCAGAAAGCTCTCGTTAACCATCAGGCCCGCCATAGCCGGCTATTTCCGGCCGAATCCGGCACTCGGCCGACGGAATCATGGCGAGGCCGCGAGTCACCGGCCAGGGATTTGCCGCATAACCGCCGCATCGCGGAAAATCCGCGGCGCCGGCGCGCCGTTATTTTCCATATTAATGACGCGAGCTTGTTGATTGTGCCGGCGCTTTTCTTTATCCAGCGCCTCAACGGAGAGGTGGCCGAGTGGTCGAAGGCGCTCCCCTGCTAAGGGAGTAGAGGTCAAAAGCTTCTCGTGGGTTCGAATCCCATCCTCTCCGCCACCCTACGCCCTGCGGGCTTTGGGTGGCAGGCCACCCGGAACCGCATTTGGGCGTAGGAGTGTCGCCCGAAGCTACGAAGTAGCTTAGGGGGACCATGTGGTACGTCTATTTCCTGGAGCTCCGTAACGGCGATATCTATGTCGGATCGACAAACGACCTTCGACGCCGCACCGAATCGCACCGATTGGGCAATGTTCCATCGACAAAGGCCTACCTGCCCGTAGCCTTGAAGAGCTACATCGCGGTCGAAACCGAGGCCAACGCTCGCCAACTCGAGAGATATTTCAAGACCGGATCGGGCAAGGCTTTCGCGACCAAGCGTTTCTTGCAGACCGCGCCTCGCTGACCGCCACCATATTATCTACCTGAAATAAAAAGGAAAGCGGCTCTCCTGGCAGCTTTTCGTCGGCCTTCGCTCGCGATTCTGACTGGAGGTCAGAAAATGAACATCAAGAGCCTTCTTCTCGGCTCCGCTGCGGCCCTGATCGCAGTTTCCGGTGCGCGCGCCGCCGACGCCGTCGTCGTCGCCGAGCCGGAGCCCGCTGAATACGTCAAGATCTGCGACGTCTACGGCGCTGGCTACTTCTACATCCCCGGCACCGAAACCTGCCTGCGCGTCGGCGGCTATATCCGTGAGGATATCGGCGTGGGCGACGGCGGCTCGTTCGATGGCGTAAATCACGTCACGGATCACCAGCACGGTGATGACGACTCGACCTACTGGAAGCAGACCCGCTTCACGCTGAAGACCTGGACCGGCCAGGAAACCGAACTCGGTACGTTGAAGACCTACACTGAGTACCGCATCAACTTCGGCAACAGCTACGGCGACTATGGCACCCCTGGTCTCGCAGGCAACACCGAAGCGAACCCTAACGCTGGCGGCGACGGCTGGCAGGCGCGCAACAAGACCAGCGCCTTGGAATTTGCCTGGATCCAGCTCGGCGGTCTGCGTGTCGGCGCTGACGAATCAGCCTTTGATACGTTCATCGGCTACGCCGGTAACGTCATCAACGACACGATCGTCCCTTACGGCAATTTCCAGACCAACGTCATCCAATACTACTTCGACGCTGGAAACGGCTTCTCGGCCGTGGTCTCGCTGGAAGAAGGCTCCGGTGAGGTTGGCACCATCGACAGCTATGTCCCGCATGTCGTCGGCGGTGTGAAGTGGACGCAGGGCTGGGGCGCCATCACCGGCGTCGTTGCCTATGACAGCAACTACGAAGAAGTCGCCGGCAAGGTTCGCCTGGATGTCAACGTCTCCAACGAACTGTCGCTGTTCGCTATGGTCGGCTATGGTTCGGACAACAATCTCAACGACCCGACCAACAACATCGATGCGCTCGGCCGCGGCTTCTACAAGCAGTGGGGCGGCAACTGGGCAGCGTGGGGCGGCGGCACCTACAAGTTCAACGAAAAGACCGCGTTCAACCTCCAGGCGTCGTATGACGACTGGAAGAACCTCGGTGTCGCGGCGAACGTTGCCTACACCGTCGTTCCCGGCCTTACGGTTACGGCCGAAGTCGACTGGCAGCGCGTCGGTCAGGGTGCCATCGACAACCAGTCCGTGTGGGTCAACGCGACCAAGAAGGACAATGTCGGCGGTCTCCTCCGCTTCCAGCGCGACTTCTAATCAGTCGCCTAGGCGAAATCGAAAACCCGGCGGGCAACCGCCGGGTTCTTTTAAGCCGCTTGCAACTATCGCAGGTAGGGGGCCTGTTTGTCGCGCGCAGGAAGTCAGTTCGAGCAACTGAGAAAGGCTAGCCTTCAGCCAGATCCCCCAAGGCATCGATCAATGGCCGGAGCCTGCTTTCGTAGTGCTTCCAACGCTTGACCGATGATTTGTAAATCGGCTGACGAACCTGCCAGCGGCTGAGTGTTCTAACGGAGCCAGCCCTTTCAAAGAAACGGAGGCAGGCATCGTTCCACTCCAAACCAAGATGCTCCACAAGCCGACGTGACTGCCCCTCCTGGTCGGAAACAAGGTCTTCATAGCGATTCTCGAAAATGCGTCCCGGAAAAAGCGACTTCCAATGGCGCATGAGGCGATCGTACTCGCGGTAGTAGAGCCCAAGCACTGCAAGATTCGAACTATACTGATGCGCATCGTTGAGATTCGAGGTGAAGCAAGAAAAACAATTATCGACGGGATCGCGTACGCAATGAACAATCCGTGCGTTAGGGAAGAGAAGGGCGATGAGGCCCAAACGTTCGAAATTGTGAGGCATCTTATCGACGATACGCAATGCGTCGGGCGCGTTGAGACGCAAGCTGGATAGATATTCGCTGGCGAGCGCCATGGATTGCGGTCGCGTCATCGATATGACCGGCCGCCCCAACGGGCGCCCTGGCTGCAATTTGAAACCGTTGACAACCGCGATTCGCCTCAGCTTGGAGAGTTCCCCCGCGCCGTGGACATCGGGATGGCTCGAGCAGATCTGTTCCGTCAGCGTTGTGCCGGAACGCGGCATTCCAAGCACGAATACAGGCGTTTCGGATGGATCACCATATCCCGCCCTCGCCGCGAAGAACTCCGGATTGAAGAGCTCGATCCACGCATCCACCTGTCGACGATAGGATTCGATGTCAAAATCGAACCCCTTGTTCGTTGCGGCTCGAAGAAAATGGTCCATGGCCTCATCGTGGCGACCAAGATCATCCAAGACCTTACCCGCGGCCATATGAAGCTGATACGGCGCATCGGCGGGATTCGCCGTTTTTTGAAGCTCGTCCAGAATGGCTTTGAGTTCAGGCGGTTCGGCGGAGAATTTTCGAACCGCCACAAGCGTATTGTAGGAGGATGGCACGCTGATCCGCCTAGCTATGCTCTCCTTCAGGTAGACCGTAGCTTCGTCCATGCGGCCGAGGGCAACGAGAGTATCCGCAAGGGCCATCCGGACGAATGCGTTGTCGGGCTCTATTTCGAGCGCTTTTTCATAGAGCGGCACAGCCACGTCGGCCTTTTCGAACATGAAATATGCTTCGCCAAGCCGGCGAAGGGCATCCGTGAGATCCGACTTCAGCTCGCAGGCACGCTGCAAATGATGAATCGCAAGCGGATAATCGCCGACCTTTAGAAAGGCCTCCCCCAGACTGAGCTGATAGTATGGATTGTTCGGCTCCTTCGCTGCCGCGCGGGCGAAATACTTGATCGCCAGTTCGTCGTCGAAACCGAGCCCCAGCGTGCCAAGAATGTAGAGGGCAAGCGCGTGATTGGGCGAGCGCGTCAGAACACGATGGCAGAGTTCTTCGGCTTCCGGCAGCTGTCCGGCTTTCTGTAGTTCCAGCGCTTGTCTAAGCAGCATGTCATCGGTTGGCCCAAGCAACGATCCAGGCTTAGCCGGTTGGGCGAAGGGTCTGGCCTTTTGCACTGGCTGTGCCTTGAGATGCTTGGACCAGGTTGGGGGCAGCCGTGAGTTCATCGTGCCTCGCTAGCAAAAACGGCCGACAGAATCCAGCATGGGATAGACCACCGGCCGTTGCCTGGAGACTTGCCAGAACTATTTGATACCGAAATCTTACTCCCCTACGCCTGCAGATCTGATCCAGTCCTGCACTCGCGTGCATCTACCCGCTTAACGGATTTAGGCCAGAGGGGCAGGACGTCTCGCGCAGCCACGGCCAAATCTCGACATCGTTCCGGCGCAAGCGTGCCAGACTAAGTCTCAGCCAAGTCTCCAAGGGCCTCAATCAGCGGCAGGATTGAACTTCCATAGCCCTTCCAGCGATTGACAGACGAGGTGTAGATCGGTTGTCGAACCTGCCAGCGGCTAAACGTGTTCACCGAACCTGGCTTGTCAAAGAACCGCAGACAGGCGTCGTCCCAGGGCAGCCCCAGATGGTCGATCAAGCGGCGCGATTGCGCTTCCTGGTCGGAGACCATGTCCTCATAGCGGGTCTCAAGCATTTGGCCTGGAAAGACCTTATCCCAGTGCCGCATAAGCCGGTCGTATTCGCGATAATACAGTCCGAGCATATGGAGATCCGCGGTATAACTATTGTCGTCATTGAAACCCAGGAAATAACACGAGAGGCAGTTGTCGATAGCATCTCGACGGCAGTGAATGATGCGTGCCTTGGGAAACAGAAGCCTTATAAGGCCGATAAGTTCGAAATTATGCGGCAATTTGTCGACGATACGCTGGGCGTTGGGGGACCGTTGACGGATATGGGCAAGATAGTCTTCAGCCAAAGCCTTCGACTGATTCACCGTCATGGTCAGGATCGAGCTTCGCAATTCTTCGGGCGAGCGCGTTTTGGGCGCGAGACTGTTTGTGATGCGCCGGAGTTTTGTCAGCTCGCCAGCGCCATAAGCATCGGGGTGGCTCGCACAGATTTGCTCGGTCAAAGTGGTGCCTGAACGTGGCATGCCAAGCACGAAGACAGGCACTTCCGAAGAGCTTCCATGTCCTGTCTTGGCGGCCAACATCTCGGGGCTGAACAGTTCGATCAAGAAATCGATGCCGCGGCGGTAAGCCTCAAGGTCAAAGCCGCGGGTCGAGCGCTTTGCCTGCTGAAAATGGCCCATCGCCTCCTCATAGCGCCTGATATCGTTGAGCACCTTCCCGGCCGCGTAGTGGAGTTGTTGTATACTTTTGTTATCAAGCGCCGGATTCTTCAGTTCAGCCAGAATGGATTTTAACTCCGTCGGCTCTTCCTTGAATTTTCGTATACCGACCAGGCCGTTGTAAGCAGCGGCGACATCCTGGCCACGGGCGATCGCCTCTTTCATGTAGTTTGCCGCCTCATCCATCCGGCCGAGGCTTACAAGCGCGTTGGCCAACCCTATTCGGATAGCGGAACGGCCGTCATCGATCTTGAGCGCTTTCTCATAGAGGGGCACCGCGAGGTCGGCTTTGCCGAATCCGGTGTAGGCGCGGCCCAGCGCACAAAGCGCCTCGACCCAGTTGGCCTTCAATTCGCAAGCACGCTCGAAATGCCTGATTGCATCCGTATGCTCGCCGACTTTCAAATAGGTTTCACCCAGGGTCAGATGGTAATGCGGATTTTGAGGTGCCTCCTTTACCGCTCGCTCAAAACAGCGAATGGCCATCTCGTCATCCAGCCCGAGCGCAAAGGTTCCAAGCAGATACAAGGCAAGGGGGTGTCGCGGGGCATGAGCCAATACACGCTGACACAGCGCCTCCGCCTCCGGCAACCGATTTGCCCGATGAAGTTCTACCGCCCGCCTGAGCAGTGCGTCATCGGCCTGCGCGTGTGATAGCGACCCCGCTTTGGGTTCGGCGATTTTCGACTGCGGGTTTTTCGGTCCGGACGGAGTTTTCAGATGCTTGGACCAGGCAGGCGGCAGACGATTGTTCATCGTGTCTGGCTACCAAAAAGACACGGCCGAATCCAGCATGACAAATTGCTGCCTGCGAGCAACTTGCACCTAATAAGCCGGCGCGTTAGCAAGAAGGTCCCTTCGAAGCGAGCTTCCGACATGCCTGTGCGCCCTGCCCTCTCACCCCTCATCGCAGCGCTTCCGTCGACCGTGCCGTTTGTCGGTCCCGAAGCGCAGGAGCGTGAGCGCGGGCGCGCTTTCCGTGCCCGCATCGGCGCCAATGAGAGCAGTTTTGGCCCCTCGCCGCGCGTGATCGTCCGCATGGAGAGCGTCGCGCGCGACCAGTGGATGTATTGCGACCCCGACAATTACGATCTGAAGGTCGCGGCTGCCGCGCATCACCATGTGGCTGTCGAGAACGTCGTTGTCGGCGAAGGCATTGACGGTCTGCTCAGCCTGGTGGCGCGCATGTACGTGGCGCCTGGCGATGCCGTGGTCACCTCGCTCGGCGCCTATCCGACGTTCAACTTCCACATTGCCGGTGTCGGCGGCCGGCTGGTGACCGTCCCTTACGAGAATGACAGGGAAAGCCTGGACGGTCTGCTCGCGGCAGTCGTCAGGGAGAAGGCGCCGCTGGTCTATCTATCCAACCCGGACAATCCGATGGGCAGTTGGTGGGAAGCCGACGAGGTCATCCGCTTCATCGAAGCCTTGCCGGAAACCACCATGCTGGTGCTCGACGAGGCCTATGGCGAATTGGGACCAGCCTCGGCCCTGCCGCCGATCGACATCTCGCGGCCGAACGTCATCCGCATGCGAACCTTTTCGAAGGCCTATGGACTTGCCGGAATACGCTGCGGCTATGCCGTCGCGGAGACGCAAGTGATCAGCGACTTCGAGAAGATCCGCAACCACTATGGCGTCAACCGCATGGCGCAGATCGCCGGCGTCGAGGCGCTCGCCGACCAGGCCTATCTCGAGACGGTGGTGGCCCGGGTCGCCGCCGGACGTCGGCGCATTGCCGATATCGCCGAACAGAACGGGTTGAAGCCGCTCGCCTCGGCGACCAATTTCGTCACCATCGACTGCGGCCATGACGGTGCTTTCGCCCTGAAAGTGCTGCAGGGGCTGTTGTCGCGCGACGTCTTCATCCGCAAGCCGATGGCGCCACGGCTCGACCACTGCATCCGCGTCAGCGTCGGTCTCGCCCACGAACTGGACATCTTCGCCGAGGAATTGCCTGGCGCCTTGGCAGCGGCGCGCGGAAACTAGGGCACGTCGCGGCGCTCGGGAGCCATCGCGGCGCCGAGCAGATGCCCGGCACGCGCCAGCACATCCGACAATTCCGCGGCTTCCCTGTCATTCAAGCCCGCGGTCAGGCGGGCGAGATCACGATCCGTGGCCGCATGAAGTGCCGCAAGCGCGGCCTGGCCGCGCGCGGTGAGCGAAAGAACGCGCGGCCGGAGTGGCGCGGGACCGGTACACATCTCGGTCAGGCCGGCGGCAGAGAATTTGGAACGGAGGCCCTCGATTTTCATCGCGGTCACCGTTTCAACCGTTGCCTTCGTTCGATGCTGCGCCAGACTCTATGGAACGGGAGCGAGCCCATGAATGATCGGAAAAGGGCAGTGCAGGCGCACATATACGGCACGGTCCAAGGGGTCGGCTACAGGGCGTGGACGCGCGATGAAGCGACAAGGCTCGGGCTGTTGGGCTGGGTGCGCAACGAAAGAGACCGCTCGGTGACGGCATGGCTTACCGGCGCCGACGCGGCGATTGCGGCCATGATTGAACGGCTTCGGCAAGGCCCGCCGGGCGCATCCGTCTCGCGGATCGATGTGGACGAATTGGCGACCTGGACTACGCCTGGAGATTTCAGAATCATAGCATAGGCGGATTTCCGCCCACTTGAATTAATTGAACGTTTGTTTTATTATTCTGCCGTCAACGAGGCGACGATGGCGCGCACCACAGGATCACACGGCGAGCGAACCGAAGCGGCAGTCCGTGAAGCGGCGGCCACCCTGATTGCGCGTTACGGTTATGAAGCAATGTCGATGCGCCAGCTGGCCGCCGAGGTCGGCGTGCAGGCGGCCGCGCTCTATCGCTATTTTCCGACCAAGGAAGACCTGCTGTTCACGCTGATGCGCGACCATATGCAAGCGCTTCGCGAGGCCTGGGAGCGTTCCAGGCCGGCCGACGCGGATCCGGTGCGGCAGCTTGCCGCCTATGTGCGCAACCACATCGCCTTTCATATCGGGCGCCGCCACGCCACGCATGTGTCGAACATGGAATTGCGCAGCCTGTCGCCCGACAGGCTGACACAGATCCTGCGCATGCGCACGGCCTACGAAAAGGACCTGCGTTCGATCCTGCGCGATGGCGCCGAGGCGGGTATTTTCCGCATCGAGGACACCGGCCTGACGGCCATGGCTCTGATCCAGATGATGACCGGCGTCATCGTCTGGTTCCGGCCGGGCGAGCGATTGTCGATCGCCGAGGTCACGCAGACATACCTTTCGATGACAATGCGCCTGGTCGGCGCGAACATCGGCGTTGGTACCGGGGAGGAACGGCATGTACACGAACACGCTCAGCTTCGGGCATGATGAGGACGTCGAGGCGTTGCGCGACCTGGTGCGCCGCTTCGCCCAGGACAGAATCGCGCCGATAGCCGCTGACATCGATCGCGAGAACGAATTCCCGGCGCATCTATGGGGAGAACTCGGCACTCTTGGCCTGCTCGGCATAACCGCCGATCCCGATTTCGGCGGCAGCGGCATGGGCTATCTCGCCCACGTGATCGCGGTCGAGGAAATCTCACGGGCCTCGGCATCGGTCGGCCTTTCCTACGGCGCCCACTCCAATCTCTGCGTCAACCAGATCAACCGCTGGGCAACGCCGGCACAGAAGGAAAAATACCTGCCGCCGCTATGTTCAGGCGAGCACGTCGGCGCGCTGGCCATGTCGGAGCCCGGCGCCGGCTCCGACGTGGTGTCGCTCAAGCTGCGCGCCGAAAAGCGCAATGATCGCTATGTGCTCAACGGCACCAAGATGTGGATCACCAACGGCCCGGATGCCGAAACGCTGGTCGTCTACGCCAAAACCGACCCGGACCGGAAATCGCGCGGCATCACCGCCTTCATCGTCGAAAAGGCGATGCCGGGGTTTTCGGTGGCGCAGAAACTCGACAAGCTCGGCATGCGGGGGTCCAACACCGGCGAACTGGTCTTTTCGGACGTCGAGGTGCCGTTCGACAATGTGCTGCACGAGGAAGGACGCGGCGTCGAGGTGCTGATGTCCGGCCTCGACTATGAGCGCACCGTGCTTGCCGGCGGCCCGATCGGCCTGATGGCGGCCTGCCTCGACGTAGCGATCCCCTATGTTCACGAGCGCAAGCAGTTCGGCCAGCCGATCGGGGAATTCCAGCTGGTGCAAGGCAAGCTTGCCGACATGTATACGGCGATGAACGCCGCGCGTGCCTACGTATACGCCGTCGCCGCCGCCTGCGACCGCGGCCAGACCAGCCGCAAGGATGCAGCTGGATGCGTGCTGTTCGCCGCCGAGAAAGCGACGCAGATGGCACTCGACGCGATCCAGCTGCTTGGCGGCAACGGCTATATCAACGACTATCCGACCGGCCGGCTTTTGCGCGACGCGAAGCTCTACGAGATCGGCGCCGGCACCAGCGAGATCCGTCGCTGGCTGATCGGCCGCGAGATCATGGCGGAGGGGGTGTAGCATGGCTATCCTCCAAACCCAGATCTCGCCCTCCTCCGAAACCTTCCGTGCCAATGCCGAGCGCATGCGCGCGCTGGTTGCCGACATCGCTGAAAAGGCCAGGACAGTCGAGCGCGGCGGCTCGGATGAGGCCCGCGATCGCCATGTCGGTCGTGGCAAGCTGCTGCCGCGCGAACGCCTGGCGCAATTGCTGGACACCGGTTCGCCCTTCCTCGAGATCGGCCAGTTCGCGGCATGGTCCATGTATGGCGAGGAGATTGCGTCGGCCGGCCTGATCGCCGGCATCGGCCGCGTCGAGAGCACCGAGGTGATGGTCGTTGTCAACGACGCCACGGTGAAGGGCGGCACCTACTATCCGCTGACGGTGAAGAAGCATCTGCGCGCGCAGGAGATCGCGCTGCAGAACAATTTGCCATGCGTCTATCTGGTCGACAGCGGCGGCGCCAACCTGCCCAACCAGGACGAGGTCTTTCCCGACCGCGAGCATTTCGGCCGCATCTTCTACAACCAGGCCAACATGTCGGCGGCCGGCATTCCGCAGATCGCCTGCGTCATGGGCTCCTGCACCGCTGGCGGCGCCTATGTGCCGGCGATGTCGGACGAGACGATCATGGTGCGCAACCAGGCGACCATCTTCCTCGGCGGACCGCCGCTGGTGAAGGCGGCCACCGGCGAAGACGTCAGCGCCGAGGAATTGGGCGGCGCGGATGTACACACCAGGCTTTCCGGCGTCGCCGATCACTATGCGCTGGACGACGAACACGCGCTCGCCATTTGCCGGCGCATCATCAAGAACCTGAATCGGAACAAGGCTGTAAGCCTGAGCTTACAGAAAGCTCATCAGCCGCTTCATCCCGCGGATGAGCTCTATGGCATCGTCCCGACCGACCTGCGCCAGCCCTATGACGTGCGCGAGGTGATCGCGCGCATCGTCGACGGCTCCGAATTCGATGAGTTCAAGCAGAACTACGGCACCACGCTGATTACCGGTTTCGCCCACCTCCATGGCATGCCGGTCGGCGTCATCGCCAATAATGGCGTGCTGTTTTCCGAAAGCGCGCTGAAGGGCGCGCACTTCATCGAGTTGTGCTGTCAGCGCAAGATTCCGCTGGTTTTCCTTCAGAATATCACCGGCTTTATGGTCGGCCGCAAATACGAGGCGGGCGGCATCGCCAAGGACGGCGCCAAGCTGGTGATGGCGGTGGCGACCGCCAGGGTGCCGAAGGTGACCGTCATCATCGGCGGTTCGTTCGGCGCCGGCAACTACGGCATGTGCGGCCGCGCCTACTCACCGCGCTTCCTGTGGATGTGGCCGAACGCGCGCATCTCGGTGATGGGCGGCGAACAGGCGGCAACCGTGCTCGCCATGGTCAAGCGCGAAGGCATCGAGCGAAAGGGCGGCGAGTGGAGCGCCGAGGAGGAAGCGAAATTCAAGAAGCCGATCCTGATGAAATACGAGCATGAGGGCCATCCGCTCTACTCGTCCGCCCGCCTCTGGGACGACGGCATCATCGATCCGGCGAAGACGCGCGAGGTGCTGGCGCTTAGCCTGTCCGCCGCGCTCAACGCCGAGATCGAGGAGACACGCTTCGGCGTGTTCAGGATGTGAGATGAGCAAGGCCCAAGACAGGATTCAAGTCCACACCGGGGACATCACGAAGCTCGACGTAGACGCCATCGTCAATGCCGCCAACACTTCGCTTCTTGGTGGCGGTGGAGTCGATGGCGCCATTCATCGCGCGGCAGGCCGCGAGCTCGAATTCGAGTGCCGGATGCTCAATGGCTGCAAGGTCGGCGATGCCAAGATAACCAGGGGTTACAAGCTGCCGGCTCGACACGTCATCCATACTGTCGGGCCCGTCTGGCAGGGCGGCGGTAAGGGCGAAGCCGAGCTGCTGGCGTCCTGTTACCGGCGTTCGCTTGAACTAGCCGTCGCCAATGATTGCCGCTCAGTGGCGTTCCCAGCCATCTCGACCGGTGTATACCGCTATCCGAAAGATGACGCGGCCAAAGTCGCCGTCTATGAGGTCAATGACTTCACCAAGCGCAACGCGCTTCCCGAAATCGTTGTTTTCTGCTGCTTCGACGAAGCGATGGCGGAACTATACCGACAACATCTGGCAACATTGGGTGGAGATTGAATTTTATAGACCAGGCCTTTCGTTCGCTCACGAAATCGCGAGCTCATCCCGCAGCTCTGGCGGCGCCGGAGAATATTCGCTATCGCTCCTGCTGCACTTTGCAATGGGGATGGGGTGAGAATGAAACGGAAATATTCACGGAATGTGTCTACTTTAATACTTTCGGCATTGCTGCTAACCGCCGCGCATGGCGCGGGCGTGGCCGGATCGCTGGCGGGAAGCGAGGGAGACAAGCGTTTCCCGCCCTATTTGCCACGAAATTTGAAAGATCCATGTACCAAGACCTACAAGGCCTATGTGGCGGCCGGCGGCCATTCGGCCTACGCCACCACGCCCTATGCCCGGATCATGTCATCATACATAATCTGCGGCGGGCATCTGAACGCGCCGTCACAAAAGGCAGCGGAAGAACTGGCTATGAAATCCTGTCTGACCACGCGCGCGCACTACAAGGTAACCACCGGCGGCGCCTGCGAGATCGCCGCTTCGAAATAGGCCGGTGCCTACCAAAATGGCGCCGCCCGATACTGACCCGGGAGGCTCCATGTTCAGCAAAATCCTGATCGCCAATCGGGGCGAGATCGCTTGCCGCGTCATCCGCACGGCTCGCAAGCTGGGCGTGCACACTGTCGCCGTCTATTCGGATGCCGACGCGAGATCCCTGCATGTCGAGATGGCCGACGAGGCGGTCCATATCGGTCCTTCGCCCGTCGGCGAGAGCTATCTGCGCGGTGACAGGATTGTCGCCGCGGCCCTGGCCACGGGTGCGCAGGCTATCCATCCCGGTTACGGCTTCCTGTCGGAAAACCCCGATTTCGTCGACCAGGTGGTGGCGGCCGGCCTCATTTTCATCGGCCCGTCGGCGACCTCGATCCGCGCCATGGGGCTGAAGGACGCCGCCAAGCGGCTGATGGAAAAAGCCGGCGTTCCGGTCGTTCCGGGCTATCATGGCGAGGCACAGGAAATCGTGCTGCTTGCGTCAAAGGCCCGCGAGATCGGCTATCCCGTGCTGATCAAGGCGCGCGCTGGCGGCGGCGGCAAGGGCATGCGCCGCGTCGAGCATCCCGATGACTTTTCCGAGGCACTCTCCAGCGCCCGGCGCGAAGCAAAGGCCGCTTTCGGCGACGACCGCGTGCTGGTTGAGAAATATGTCGACAAGCCGCGCCATATCGAAGTGCAGGTGTTCGGCGATAATTTCGGCAATGCGGTGCATCTCTACGAGCGCGACTGTTCGGCGCAACGCCGCCATCAGAAGGTAATCGAGGAGGCCCCCGCCCCCGGCATGACGCCGGCTTTGCGCAAGGCAATGACCGAGGCGGCGGTAAAAGCCGCCAAGGCAATCAACTACTCCGGCGCCGGCACCATCGAATTCATCGTCGACGCCTCGCAAGGCCTCGAGGCCGATCGCTTCTGGTTCATGGAAATGAACACCCGGCTGCAGGTAGAGCATCCGGTCACCGAGATGGTCACCGGCACCGATCTCGTCGAATGGCAGTTACGGGTCGCCAGCGGCGAAAAACTGCCGAAGACACAGAGCGAGATCACGCTTTGCGGCCATGCTTTCGAGGCGCGCATCTATGCCGAGGATGCGGCCAAGGGGTTTCTGCCGGCGACAGGCACGCTGCACCACCTTAGATTTCCGGACGTTGTCCCCGAAGGCGCCGCGATGCGCATCGAGACCGGCGTGCGGGCTGGCGATGCCATCTCGCCCTACTACGACCCGATGATCGCGAAGCTGGTCGTTCATGCCGGAGACAGACGGCAGGCGCTGGAAGCGCTCCGCACCGCGCTCGCGCAAACCGAGATTGCCGGCTCCACCGTCAACACCGCTTTTCTTGCCGCTCTTGCCGCCGATCCGGATTTTGCGGCTGAAGACATCGATACCGGCCTGATTGGCAGACACCAGGAGGCGTTGACGGCGGTCGCACCGCCGACCGGCGAGATCATCTCGGCTGCCGCCATGGCGGCCTCGGGTGCCGGAGCATTGCCGCCGTCGAACGACCCATGGTCGGCACTCGCCGGCTATGCGCATTTCCACGGCGTGGCGCGGCGCATGCGGCTGACGTTCGGCGATGAAGCCATTCAGGCAAAGATTTCAGTGCGATCGGACGGGCGCTTCCAGGTGGCGCTCGATGCGCCTTATGACAGCACCAGTTCGCATGATATTCGCACCGTTCCCCGCCTCGCCCGCTGGCCTGGCCACATCACGGTGTTCGAAGGCGCCGTCGGCTATATTTTCGCGGTGCCGGACCCCTTGGCCAGGAGCGATGAAGCGGCCACCGGCAGCCTGCGCGCGCCAATGCCGGGCCTGGTCAAGCTTGTGCGCGTGGCGAAAGGCGACGCTGTGATCAAAGGGCAACCTCTGCTGATCCTCGAGGCGATGAAGATGGAGCACACCATCGCCGCCCCGCATGACGGGGTGATCGCCGAGATCGCCGGGGAAGGCGCACAGGTCACCGACGGCGCGGTGCTGGTGCGGTTCGCCGAGGACCAGAACGCATGCACCGCGGCCGCCGGCGGATAGAAGGAGCGACCGCAAACTGAAATGGCCGGGACGAACCCGGCCATTCCCTTGGATTACCCGAGTGCCAGGGCGATTACTGCGCGATCGGCGCGTACTTGCCGTCATGCCACTGGTTGATGTCGTAGCTGGCATTCTTGAGGTCGCCCTTCTCGTCGAAGGTGACGTCGCCGACAACGGTGCTGATCGCCGTGCCATTCTTCAGCGCCTCGGCAACCTTGGCCGGATCATCGCTGCCAGCACGCTTGATGCCTTCGGCGAATGCCTGGACCACGGCATAGGAGAACAGCGTGAAGCCTTCCGGCACGAAGCCGCCGGCCTTGATCTTTTCGACGGCTGCCTTGGCTTCCGGCTTTGCCTGCGGATCCGACGGGAACACGAACATCGTGCCCTCGCCGGCCGGGCCGGCAACCTGCCAGAATTCCGGCGACGCGATCGAGTCCGGCATGATCAGCTGGAACTTGAAATTCTGTTCGGCCGACTGACGCAGGATCAGGCCCGCCTCGGGGTGGTAGCCGCCGAAATAGACGACATCAGCCTTGAGATCCTTCAGCTTGGTGACAAGCGCCGAATAGTCCTTCTCGCCGGGGTTGATGGCGTCATAATAGACCTCCTTGAGGCCACCGGCATTCATGGTCGCCTTGACGGCATCAGCCACGCCCTGGCCGTAAGCGCTCTTGTCGTGCAGGATGACGACGTTCTTGCCGGCGTATTTCTTGGCGATCCACGGGCCGATGAAGGCGCCCTGTGCGTCGTCACGCGTATAGAGACGCATGATCGTCGACCAGCCGGCCTTGGCGGCCGCATCGGTCAGCACCGGGTTCGAGGAAGCCGGGCTCATCATCAGCGCGCCGGCTTCGGCATAGACCGCCGAGGCCGGAATGCTGGAACCCGAGCAGGCATGCCCGTCGATGAACTTGACGCTGTTGGCGACGATGCGATTGGCGACCGACACCGCCTGCTTGGGATCGCACTGGTCGTCCTCGATGTCGAGCTTGATCTGGGAACCGTTGACGCCGCCAGCCGCGTTGATGGCATCGGCGGCGGCCTGTGCGCCCTGCTTGAACTGATCGCCGATGGTGGCGAGCTGTCCGGTCATCGGGCCGACCACCGAGATGGTGATGTCATCGGCGAACGCGACCGGCGCGCTCATCATCAGGCCGAAAATGGCCGCGCTCAAAACACTCATTTTTTTCATGACAATAGAACTCCTCCACTCACGCGCGGCCGCCCGGCCGCGCTTCTTCCAGAGAGGCGGGACAATTTCATCCTTCATCGGACCTGTCTAGGCGCATTGGCGCCACTCGATTGGGCCTGCGCGGCCTCATCCACGCAAAAAGCCACGCCAGCCTTGTTCCGGCCGGTCGTGGCTTTTTTTGCCGGTCAGGCTGTTTCCCCGGCGCCCCCGCGCTGTGAACCCAACCCACCTTTCCTGTCTTCCTGTTGGCCATGATCCTTCCGAAAACCGGAGTCTTCGGGATCATGGTCCGTCGCGCGGCTTGGACCTGTCGGCGTGCCGCATTCTCGTTGTCGATGGCCGTGGCCTGGCTGTCTGCGCAGCCTTTTCCCTGTTGGCCCGACCGTCTTTCTGCGGTCTTGGCCGGAGCGTCCCCGTCTGGCGGAACTCAGTGCATGGTCATCCATTCGCGGGCTTCGCGCAGCGCCTTGGCGATCTCGACCTTCGACATGGCCGCCGAGAGTTCCGAGCGCAACTCGGCGGCGCGGGCCGATCCCTTGATGGCGGCGATGTTGAACCATTTGTGGGCGGCAACGACGTCGGTTTCGCAATCGCGGCCGGTCGCATACATCATGCCCAATTCGAAAAGAATGTCGGCCTGGGCAGTTGCCCCCATGGCGCCGAAGCCTGCTTCAAGCATTTCAAAACGTGCCATTTTTAGTCCCCTGTCTGGCTCCCGAGAGCTGCCTCCGTTCGTCTTGTCCGGGCCGCTCTTTCGATGCTTTCGAGAATGCCGCGCAGGCTTGAATCCGTCGTTAAATGGCGTGCTTAATTTGAGGAAAACAAAGCTAAAACAAGAGGTAAACGCGAAAATTCGTTAAGGATACGAAGCCAGCAATTCAGCTGGTTTTCGCCAAATTTGACGAAAATTTTCGAGCGCGCGGTCAACACTCTGCTAACCCTCGAAAGCAAACACGAGGCGCTGGTCGTTTTCATTTCCGGGCCGACAGGGCGAATTCAGGCGCTTTCGAAATGCCAAAACCTTCCGTCGCGGCACCGCTTTCGTTTTGACGGAAGCTGGATTAGCTTACGTTTGCGTAAGCGGCAGACCGGCGAGGCGGAGCATTCGGCCGGCTATCCAAAGGGAGGAAGACATGTCTCGAAAAGTGAGCCTGGCCCTGGCGGCCACTTTGATCCTGAGCGGCGCGGCGTGGGCCGATCCGATCGAGGGCAACTGGAAAACGCAAGCCGGCGACACCGCTGCCATTTCAGGCAGCAGCTCGTTCTCCATCACGCTCAAATCAGGCAAATATGCCGGCAAGACCATCGGCTCGCTCAAGGCGGCCGGCGACAACAAATACACCGGCAACATCACCGATCCGGCAAATGACAAGACCTATTCGGGCAAGGCAACCTTGTCGGGCGCCTCGCTCAAGATGAGCGGTTGCGTGCTCGGCGGACTGATCTGCAAGAGCCAGACCTGGCACAAACTCTAAGCGACCATTTCCGTGTGATCTCTAAACGGGGCCTGGCGGGCCCCGTTTCCGTTCTGTCGACGAGCAGGCAGCGCTCGGTCGGCATTCTGGTTGCCGCAACCCAGTCAACATCCCTTCAATCAATTTGAACGGCAGATGAACGCCGGCATCAGAGCCGGTTCAGAGGCGTCAGGGCATTCTCATGCGTGTTGAAGGAGACACGGACCCAATGCTTGCTCGCCGCTTCACCATCGTCTGCCTGCTGATGAGCCTGTTTGGAATGCTCTTCGCCATCCTCGTCGCCGAAGCGGGCCGTTCGCGCTCCTGGGACGACGCCGCCAGAATGTGCCACCTCGCCTGCCCGACCGATTTTCGTCACTGAAACAGAGAACCGGACCTCGAAAAGAAAAGCCCAGAGATCATGAACCGCATCGCCGCCAACCTCTCCAAGACCCTCCGGCTCCTGCCGCGGGCGGCGCTCATCCTGATACTTCTGGCCGCTCCGGTCCTGGCGGTGCCGATGATGCGCGCCGATAGCGGCTCGACGATCGAGGCGCCGGCGCTCAGAAAGTCCGGCGTCGGGTTCGTGCTGCTGGTCAGCCTGCAGCGGGGTTGAAGAAAAAAGCGCGCTTTGAGCGCCTTCGGCGGCGAGCCCCCTCCCAACCGCCCGTCCAAGTCTCTATATTGAGCCATGGAAAAGCGAATCTATCCCCAAGCCATCGAATCTGTCGTCATGCCCGAGCCCTTTGGCCGGCAAAGCTTCGATAACGCCGAAAAGGCCGTTGCCGCGCTGCAGGTGCTCTACGACCGCAATACCAAGTTTCTGCGCGATTCCTTCGCGGCCCTAGCCGCCGGCGGCGACAGCAGCAAGCGCTACCGGGCCTTCTACCCCGAGATCGGCGTCACCACGAGTTCGTTCACCCAGGTCGACTCGCGCCAGGCCTATGGCCACATGCCAACACCAGGGCATTTCGCCACCACGGTTACCCAGCCGGACCTGTTCGAGACCTACCTCATCGAGCAGCTTCGGCTGATCATGCGCAATCACGGCGTGTCGGTAACCGTCTCGGAATCGACCACGCCGATCCCGCTGCATTTCGCTTTCCTGGAAGGCACCTATGTCGACGGCGCCGCTGCCGAACGGATCAAGCGGCCGATCCGCGACCTGTTCGACGTGCCGGATCTCGACGGCACCGACGATCAGATCGCCAATGGCACGTTCGAAGTGGCCTTCGGCGAGCCCCGGCCGCTGGCGCCGTTCACGGCGCAGCGCATCGACTATTCGCTGCACCGCATGACGCACTACACCGCAACCAGCCCGCAGCATTTCCAGAACTTCGTGCTGTTCACCAACTATCAATTCTATATCGACGAGTTCGTCGCCCGCGCCCGCGACCTGATGGAAAAGGGCGGTGACGGCTACACGGAATTTGTCGAACCTGGCAACGTTATCACCCGGGCCGGGCAGAGCGCGCCCAGCGAAGGCGTAGCGCCACAGCGCCTGCCGCAGATGCCGGCCTACCATCTGAAGAAGCCGAACCATGGCGGCATCACCATGGTCAATATCGGCGTGGGTCCTTCCAACGCCAAGACCATCACCGACCATGTCGCGGTGCTTCGGCCACATGCCTGGGTGATGCTTGGTCACTGCGCCGGGCTGCGCAACACCCAGGCGCTCGGCGACTATGTGCTCGCGCATGCCTATGTGCGCGAGGACCACGTGCTGGACGACGATCTTCCGGTCTGGGTGCCGATCCCGCCGCTGGCCGAGATCCAGGTCGCGCTGCAGGAAGCCGTCGCCGAGGTCACCGGCCTGTCGGGCTATGATTTGAAGCGCATCATGCGTACCGGCACCGTCGCCACCATCGACAACCGCAACTGGGAACTGCGCGACCAGCGCGGACCGGTGCAGCGCCTGTCGCAGTCGCGCGCCATTGCGCTCGACATGGAATCGGCGACCATCGCCGCCAATGGCTTCCGCTTCCGCGTCCCCTACGGCACGCTGCTGTGCGTTTCCGACAAGCCGCTGCATGGCGAGTTGAAGCTGCCTGGCATGGCAACCGAATTCTACAAGCGGCAGGTGGCGCAGCACCTGACTATCGGCATCAGGGCGATGGAGAAGCTGGCGGAGATGCCGATGGAGCGGCTGCATTCGCGCAAGCTCCGGAGCTTTTCGGAAACGGCATTCCAGTAGGCGACCGCGAAGCCTCGGCGAGGCAATTCGTCGTCTTGCTCAGACCGCAATTTGGCCGATAAGCAAATCGAACGGACCGACAGGCGGCATTCAGCGGATACAACCTCGCAGACACGACCTCAATGGCAACAGGCGCGCGCTTGAACATGACGGCTGGGCTGGCATTCCTGGCGATGACGGCATTGTCGGCCGCTTTGTTGGCCGGATTTTTCGGCGCACTGCACCCGGCGTTCGATTCCTTCTCGCATTTCCGCATTCATCTCAGCGTGCTGATGGCACTTCTGGCGCTGCCGCTGCTCGCCAGCTCGTTTCGGCTGCAAGCGGCGGGTGGACTGCTTTTCGCCATTTCCTGCCTGGCCACAACGACGGGTGCGCTGCCCAAATGGTGGCCACAACAGGCGGCCGCCAAGCCGACCGGCCAGATCGTCTACAGCCTGCTGCAGATGAATCTGCGCTTCAACAACGCGACACCGAAGAAAGTGCTCTCACTGATCGGCCGCACCAATCCGGACGTGATCACGCTCGACGAGGTGTCGCAGATGTGGACGACCGAGCTTGGCTACATCGCCAGCGCCTACCCCTACCGAATCCTCTGCCCCTACCCAAACGGCATGTTCGGCGTGGCGCTGCTGTCGCGCCGGCCCTTTGCCGCCGACGCCGCGCCGCGCTGCGAGCCGCGCGGCGCGATGGCCATCGCCACGGTCGACTTCGGCGGCACCGATGTCGATGTCGCCGCGATTCATTTGAGCTGGCCCTGGCCGAAGGAGCAATACTGGCAGATCGGCGAACTGGCGCAGCCACTGGCCGCGCTCGGCGAGACCGCGATCATGGCAGGCGATTGCAACGCCGTGCCGTGGAGTGCCGCAGTGCGGCGGGTCGCGGCTCTCGGCGGGCTGACACTCATGCCTTCCGCCGGCCCGACGTGGATCCACCGGACGCTGCCCGACTTCCTGCGCCGCTATGCAGGCCTGCCGATCGATCAGGTGTTCAGCAAAGGCGGCGTGACGATCCTGTCTTCGACGCGGCTGGAAGATGCCGGCTCCGACCACCTGCCGGTGCTGGTCGAATTCTCGGTCCGGTCCGATGAGAAACAGCCTGAGGATGGGCACGCCACCGCGCTCGCGGCGCACGATTTGCCTGCTGAGCCGCAGGGCTGACGCATCAACGAATGGAGCACCCGCGCCGCGGCGAAGCGTTTGAGATGGCGAACGGATTGCTCGTTCAAGGTTTCCCGATCAAGGCAGCGATCAGATGTTCGACATGGCCGCCATCGCGATGCTCACGCCGATCGAAGGCGTTTTGCCTCGCCTCATATTCTGCATAAACGGCCTTGATGCGAAGCCGAGCCTCGCCGCGCGCCTTGTCGCATGACGGGTCGTTGGCGACCCGCAGGCCAGTTATCGACCTTTCTGTCACGCGCATCATCTCCCTGGCGATGCGCCCATGTGTTTCCTCATGGGCGCGAACACCGGCGAAAAACCTGTTCCAACGCCTCTTCAACGTCGGCGCCATGGGCGAGCCGACGCGAGGGAAGGTGTAGAACAGATTGAGCGTGCCGTTGACCCGCCGCAGCCGGCAGACGCCGTTGTCCTGGCCTCCGCCGAGATCCCAGTCGACCGTATAGGCGGTTGTGGCTATGGCATGCGTCATGAAGCCGTGCTTGGGCCCCTTGCTGTCCATCGCGTCGATGAAGGCCGTACCCGAGTTTCCCGTGATGTCGTAGGTCCGCGTCTGGACGATTGCCCTGGTGCCGGCCAAGGCCTCAGGCGCGCACAGTGTCCCGATGACGGCGAGGCATGTCAGAACTGTCCGGCGCATCGGCCTTCTCCTTGTCCCCGGAGAAGGGAACCATAAGCCGGTGATAGTTTCAACGGTTCTGCTGCGCTGCATGCTCTCGCAGCCAGAACTCCGCTGCAATTTTGCTGCCGCGCCCTGGACGGCCCGGCGGCGCAGGGGTCACATGCCCTGGTAGACCGGTCCTTCACCGCCTTGCGGGGGCACCCAGTTGATGTTCTGGTTCGGGTCCTTGATGTCGCAGGTCTTGCAGTGGACGCAGTTCTGCGCGTTGATGACGAAGCGCACATCCTTAGCCTGCGGATCGGCGGCGGCGTTGCCGTCCTTGTCGACCCATTCGTAGACGCCGGCCGGGCAATAGCGAGTGCAAGGTCCGGCAAAGACATCATGTTCCGAGCGTTTCTGCAGGTCCATGTCGCCGACCAGCAGATGGACCGGCTCGTTTTCCTCGTGATTGGTGTTGGACAGGAACACCGAGGAGAGGCGGTCGAAGGTCAGCACGCCATCCGGCTTCGGATAGACGATCTTCTTGTGCTTGGCGGCCGGCTCGAGCGTGGCATAGTCGGCCTTGCCGTGCTTCAGCGTGCCGAAGGGCGAGACGCCGAACAGCGTGTTCAGCCACATGTCGAGGCCGCCGAGGCTGACGCCGATGATGGTGCCGAAGCGCGACCACAGCGGCTTGACGTTGCGCACCTTCTTCAGGTCCTTGCCGATGTCGGTCGCCCGCCAGGCATCCTCATAGGCGGAAAGCTCGTCATTGGCACGGCCGGCGCCGATCGCCTCGGCGACATGCTCGGCCGCCAGCATCCCCGACAGCACCGCATTGTGGGAGCCCTTGATGCGCGGCACGTTGACGAAGCCCGCCGCGCACCCCATCAGCGCACCGCCCGGGAACGACAATTTCGGCACCGACTGCCAGCCGCCCTCGGTTATGGCGCGCGCGCCGTAGCCCAGGCGCTTGGCGCCGTCGAACGTGCCCGCGATCGCCGGATGGGTCTTGAAGCGCTGGAATTCCTCGAAAGGCGACAGATAGGGATTCTTGTAATTGAGGTGGAGGACGAAGCCGACCGCCACCTGGTTGTCCTCCAGATGATAGAGGAACGAACCGCCGCCAGTCTTCATGTCCAGCGGCCAGCCGAAGGAATGCTGCACCAGACCCGGCCGATGGTTCTCCGGCTTGACCTGCCAGAGTTCCTTGAGGCCGATGCCGTATTTGCCGGGCTCGCGGCCATCGGAGAGTTTATATCTAGCGATCAACTGCTTGGCCAGCGAACCGCGCGCGCCTTCGCCGATCAGCACATATTTGCCCATCAACGCCATGCCCGGCGCGAAGCCTGGACCATGCGTGCCGTCCTTCTCGACGCCCATGTCTCCGGTGACGACGCCGGTGACGGCACCTTCTTCATTGTAGAGCAGGCCGGCCGCGGCAAAGCCTGGGTAGATCTCGACGCCGAGCGCCTCGGCCTTGCCAGCCAGCCAGCGGCAGACATTGCCGAGCGAGACGATATAGTTGCCGTGGTTGTTCATCAGCGGCGGCATGAAGATGTTGGGCAGGCGGAACGAACCGGCGGGGCCGAGCACCAGGAAATGGTCCGCCATGACCGGCGTCTTGAAGGGATGACCATCCTCCTCGCGCCAGCCAGGCAGCAACCGGTCGATGCCGATCGGATCGACGACGGCACCCGACAGGATGTGGGCGCCGACTTCGCCGCCCTTTTCCAGCACGACGACGGAGAGCTCGGGATTGACCTGCTTGAGGCGGATGGCCGCGGCAAGGCCGGCCGGTCCGGCACCGACGATGACCACGTCGAATTCCATGCTTTCGCGTTCGATATCGCTCATCAACCCCTCCGCACTGGCTTGCCGCCGT
The DNA here is from genome assembly GCF_020164995.1 of Mesorhizobium sp. CO1-1-11. NCBI lineage: Bacteria > Pseudomonadati > Pseudomonadota > Alphaproteobacteria > Hyphomicrobiales > Phyllobacteriaceae > Mesorhizobium > Mesorhizobium sp. CO1-1-11. The sequence continues at coordinate 73,582 of NZ_JAIUHE010000008.1, read as the reverse complement.
TGGCGTATCTTGCTGGCTCCTGCGCTGCATAGCGCATCAATTGGCGACATGAAACCGGCGCATACGTGACAATGCCGATTTGGCCAAAAAGTCGCGCTTTCCGCGGCAGAGAAGCCATTTCCGCGCCGCGCGACCCGCCAGGCTTGCGTTTTTTATTGTTCGACGGCTTGCTTATCGGCCATACTTCCCGCCATGCGCATTCCCGGGCCAGGCGGCTTCTCTTCGACGCGCTTTCCATCAACGCCCGGCCGGGCCTGCCGGGCGCTTATTTTGGCCCTTCTGGCGTTGAGCCCGGGTCATGCCGTCGCGGATGAAGTGAAGGTCTGGGCGACAGGCGCGTACTCGTTCTCCGACGAGCTTGGCGGTTTCCGCATCACCGGAGCCTCCGGCATCGGAACCAAGGACGATCCGCTGGTCATCACCGAAGAGCTGAATTCGGCGACACCCGTGACGCTGACCATCCGCACCACAAAGCCGATCCAGGCATTCGGCAGAGCAGCCGAGTTCGCCAATGGCATCATGTATATGCGCATCGACGCGCTCAACAACAGCGGCCAGGCCTGGATCGAGTTCCAGTTCGAGCTTCAGGAAATACTGGACCAGCCAAGCGTGTTCGGAGACGGGCTTTCGTTCGACCAGCGCAACAAGACGCCCGACAATATCTGGTCGAGCAATTTCGCCGATTTCGACCGCGATTTCGAGCCCTATGACCGGCTGCTGTTCAAAAACGGCAAGGTGGACCCGCTGAAGACCGCCAGCTTCGAATTCCTGATGACCGACTACACGCCGCGATGGACCTTCTATTTGGTTCAGGATCCACGCATACCCACTGGCTAGACCGCGACCTCGCCTTGGCAAGCGGGATTGGCTGCCGCGACCGACTTCGCCGAGGTTGCAAATTGGTCCCGCCCGGACGATGGTGCGGCCATGACTGCCGCCTCTCCCAACAATCCGGTCGATTTGGCCGATCTGCTCGCCTTCTATGCCAGCGCGGGTGTTGACGAGGCGTTGGAGGATGCGCCGGTCAATCGGTTCGCGGAGGCCGTGCCGAAGCCGGCGGAGCGCACGCCGGCGGCGGCGCCACGCGAAAGCAAGGCACCGGAGCCGGCCACGGGTCCACCGCGCCTCGATGCGCGCGCCTTGCCGGATGCTCCGGCCCCGCGCCCGCCCACCTCGGCCGTGCCCGACGAAGCGCAGGCGGCGCTGGCGCGCCAGCTGGCGACCGCGGCAATGTCGCTGGACGAATTACGCCAGCACATGGCCGCTTTCGAGGGCTGCAATCTCAAGGCGACCGCCAAGAATCTCGTTTTCGCCGACGGCAACCCGCAAGCGGCAGTCATGCTGGTCGGTGAAGCCCCCGGCCGTGACGAGGACATTGAAGGACTGCCCTTCGTCGGCCGCTCGGGCCGCCTGCTCGACCGGATGCTGGCGGCGATCGGCCTCGACCGTAGCTCGGTCTACATCGCCAATGTCATTCCCTGGCGCCCACCCGGCAACCGCACGCCGACGCCGCACGAAACCGAGATCTGCCGGCCGTTCATCGAGCGTCAGATCGAGCTGGTCAATCCCAAGGTGCTGATCAATCTCGGCGGCCCGTCGGCCAAGACCTTGCTCAACACCTCGGAAGGAATCCTGCGGCTGCGCGGCAACTGGCGCATCCACACCACGGGTTCCGGCATTGCCATTCCGGCCATGCCGACACTGCACCCGGCCTATCTCTTGCGCACGCCCGCGCACAAGAAGCTCGCATGGCGGGATTTTCTCGAGGTGAAGGCGAAGCTTAGGGAAGTGAGCTAGCGATGACCTTGCAGGTAATTGAAATACATTCAGCGTCAGCCTAGTCGTCCTGCATGACAGCGCCCCAAACCTCCGCCGGCAGCCTGATCCGCGAATGGCGCACGCGCCGCCGCATGAGCCAGCTCGACCTCGCCCTGGAGGCCGAGATCTCGCAACGGCATCTCTCCTTCGTCGAAAGCGGGCGTGCCGCACCCTCGCGCGACATGGTGCTGCATCTGGCCGAGCAGCTTGCGATCCCACTGCGGCAGCGCAATCAATTGCTGCTGGCCGCGGGCTTCGCGCCGAGCTTCAGCGAACGGTCGCTCACCGACACGACGCTGGCACCGGCAATGGCGGCGGTCGAGATGGTGCTCAAGGGGCATGAGCCGTTTCCGGCATTGGCGGTGGACCGGCACTGGAACCTGGTTGCGGCGAACACGGCGATCGGGCCATTCCTGGCCGATGTTTCCGAGCCCTCTCTGCTCCAGCCACCCGTCAATGTGCTGCGGCTCAGCCTGCACCCAGGTGGTGTGGCACCGCGCATCGTCAACCTCCAGGAATGGCGCACCCACCTGCTCGAACGGCTGAGGCATCAGAACGATGCCGCCGGTGACCCGGTGCTGGTGGCATTGGAGCAAGAGCTTCGCGGCTACCCCTCTGGCCTGCAGAGCAGCCGGCCGGCGCCGGTCGAGCCGAATGCGATCGTGCATCCGCTGCGGCTTGCCCATGGCGATACGGTGCTTTCCTTCATCAGCACCATCACCGTGTTTGGCACGCCACTGGATGTCACCCTTTCGGAACTGGCGATCGAATCCTTTTTCCCGGCCGATGAGCAGACACGGGCGATGCTGGTACGCTTGGCGAAGGAACGGGCCTGATCACCCTTGCGGCAAGGCCGCCTTACGGGTGCGCGTCCGCTCCAGACCCAGCTGCCGTTCGCGCCAGATGATGAAGATGCCGGCGGCGACCACGATCACGCCACCGACCAGCGTGGCGGGCGAGGTCACGTCGCCGAAAACGAAATAGCCGACCACGACGCCGAGGATCATCGAGGTGTATTCGAAAGGCGCCACGACCGAGGCTTCGGCATGACGGTAGGCCGCGGTCATCAAGATCTGGCCGAGGCCGCCACAAAAGCCGGCGACGATGAGCAACGTGGCTTGTATTGGCGTCAGCGATTGCCAGCCGAAGGGCAGCGTCAGCAGCGAGAGCACGCTCGCCGTCGACGAGAACCATAGCACGATGGTCGCCGTCTTCTCCGTCTGCACGAGATTGCGCACCAACAGCATGGCGATAGCCGAGATTGCCGCGGCCGCCAGCGCGGCCATGACGCCCAGGACCTCCTGGTCGTCGAGACCTTCATCCGAATTGAGCAGCGTCAGTTCCGGCCAGGAAATGACGAGCACGCCAATGAGGCCGATCGCGACAGCGCTCCAGCGATAGACGCGGATCGTCTCGCCAAGGAAGACCGACGAGAACACCACGACCAGCAGCGGCTGTGCATAGTTCAGGGTGATCGCCTCGGGAAGAGGCAGCCTGGTGAGCGCGAAAAAGCCGAGCCCCATGGCACCGACGCCGACGACGCCACGCGCGACGTGGTTGAAGGGACGTTTCGTGACGAATGCCGTGGCCAGATGTCCCTTCAACGTCAGGAAGACAATGATCGGGAAGATGGCGAAGAAGGAACGGAAGAAGACGATCTGCCCGGCAGGCACATCGCCCGCCGCCTTGATACAGGTTTGCATGCCGACAAAAACCGCCACGGAGACGATCTTCAGCACGATGCCTCTCAGCGTGCCGTGGCCGCCCGTCGTCTCTGGTTGCGCCCCCGCTCCTGATGTCACTTTGGCAATGCGTCTCTGCCCGCGGTCGAGGACACGTTGCGGTTCTCGAAATGGCAGAACGGGAAATTGTCGGGGCGCCGAACGAAAGCGCCCATCCCGAATTTCGGTGTGACGGCCGTCATGACTGCCTCGCGACAAGGAAAGGATGACCTGAATTAGGCCCTGCCGCAGTTTTGTCGAGGGAGTGTTTCGTGTAAAGAGCGCGGACTTCGAATTTTTGGACCGGTCAGATCATGTCCGGTCCCCGGAAAAGACAGGAAAAGCCAGGGAATGCGCACCGATACCGGCCAGGTCTTCAAACTCGAGGACTATCGCCCCAGCGACTACCTCATTCCGGAAACCCACCTTGAATTCCGTCTTTCGCCGCAGGCAACGGTCATCACCGCGATACTGACCGTCGAACGCCGCGAGGACATATCCACGTCGGCTCCGCTGGTGCTCGACGGCGATGGGTTGACGCTCAAACGCGTCGAGGTCGACGGCAAGGTGGTGAGACCGGCGGATCTGCTGGCGAGCCCCGACCAACTGACCCTGCTCAAACCGCCGGCGGCACCTCGTTTCCAACTGCTGATCGAAACCGAACTGGCCCCAGCCGGCAACGAGGCCTTGATGGGCCTTTACCGATCGAACAACGTGTACTGCACGCAATGTGAGGCGGAGGGTTTTCGCCGCATCACCTATTTCCTCGACCGCCCCGATATCCTGTCCGTCTACACGGTGCGCATCGAGGCGCGACGCGACGAAGCGCCGCTGCTCCTGTCGAACGGCAATCCGGTCGAGAGCGGCGATCTCGCCGAAGGCTGGCACTACGCCACATGGCACGACCCCTTCCCCAAACCATCCTATTTGTTCGCGCTGGTGGCCGGCAATCTCGGCCAGGTCGCCGACAATTTCGTCACCATGTCCGGCCGCAAGGTCGAGCTCGGCATCTATGTCGAGCCCGGCAAGGAGGCGCTCGCCGGCTACGCCATGGACGCGCTGAAGCGGTCGATGCAATGGGACGAGGAGGCGTTTGGCCGCGAGTACGACCTCGACGTCTTCAACATCGTCGCCGTGTCGGACTTCAACATGGGCGCGATGGAGAATAAGGGTCTCAACATCTTCAACGACAAATACGTGCTGGCCGACCAGGAGACGGCGACGGACGCCGATTTCGCCAATATCGAGGCGATCATCGCGCATGAATATTTCCACAATTGGACAGGCAACAGAATCACTTGCCGCGACTGGTTCCAGCTTTGCCTGAAGGAAGGGCTGACGGTCTTCCGCGATCATGAATTCTCCGCCGACCAGCGCTCGCGCGCGGTCAAGCGTATAGCCGAGGTGCGCACGCTGCGGGCCCACCAGTTTCCCGAGGACCAGGGCCCGCTGGCGCATCCCGTGCGGCCGCGCCGCTACCGCGAGATCAACAATTTCTATACGGCGACGGTCTACGAGAAAGGCTCCGAAGTGGTGCGCATGATCCGCACCATTCTCGGAGCCGAGGTCTTTCGCGCCGGCATGGACCTTTATTTCGAACGCCACGACGGCGAGGCCGCGACCATCGAGGATTTCATAAAGGTGTTCGAGGACGCGTCCGGCCGCGACCTGTCGCAATTCGCGCTATGGTATCATCAGGCGGGCACACCCAACCTGACGGTAAGTTCGACGCACAATCCGGCCGCACAGGAATTCACGCTTGAGATCGAGCAGTCGGTGCCGCCGACCCCCTCCGAAAGCCGCAAGCGGCTGATGCATATCCCGCTCGCCTTCGGCCTGATCGGCGCCGGCGGCAAACCTGTCGCGTATAGCGGCGTCGAGGGCGCCAACGTCGAGGACGGCGTCATCCATGTCCGCAAGCGTCGCCATGTGGTGCGTTTCTCGGGCGTGGCCGAGCGCCCGGCGGTGTCGCTCAACCGTGGCTTTTCGGCGCCGGTGACGCTGTCGGCCGAGCAGAAGGCGGCCGACCAGTACTTCCTCGCCCGCCATGACAGCGACGCCTTCTCGCGCTGGCAGGCCTTCAACACGCTGTTGACCGATGCTCTGATCGCTGCCTTCCGCCAGATCCTTGGCGGCAAACAGCCGGACTTCGCCCCACGGCTGACCGAGCTTGCCGGCAGCATCGCCAGCGACGAGACGCTGGAGCCAGCCTATCGGGCCCTGGCCCTGGCGCTGCCTGGAGACGCCGACATCGCCCGCGACATCGGCAAGAACATCGATCCCGACGCCATCCATGCGGCCCGACAGGCGCTTGCGCTGGCGATCGGCATGGCCAATGGCGAGGCATTTTCCGGCCTCTACGACAGCCTTGCCGACAAGAGCGCTTTCAGCCCCGACGCGGCGAGTGCCGGACGGCGTGCCTTGCGCAACATTCTGCTGGATTATCTCTCGCTGCTGCCAGGTGGAGCGGCGTTGGCGGCCGGGCATTTCCAGTCCGCGAGCAACATGACCGACCGGGCGGCCGCATTGGCCGTGCTCGCGCATCGCCACCACGGATCGCCGGAGGCAAGCAAGGCGCTGGCGGCTTTCGAACAGACATATGCGTCGGACCCGCTGGTGATGGACAAATGGTTCCAGATACAGGCCAGCGTGCCTGGGCCGCAGGCGGTGGAGACGGTTCGCGCCCTGACCGCTCATGCCGGCTTCTCGATGGGCAATCCGAACCGGGTGCGCTCGTTGATCGGCACATTCTCCAGCGCCAACCAGACCGGCTTTCACCGCGCCGACGGCGAAGGCTACCGCTTCTTCGCACGAACGGTGCTCGAGGTTGAAAAGCGCAATCCGCAAGTGGCGGCAAGGCTGGCGACGGCGCTCAGGTCATGGCGCTCGCTCGAACCGGGCAGGCAAGCCCAGGCTCGGGAAGTGCTGGTTTCGATCGCCAATGCCGAAAACCTATCGGCGGATCTGCGCGACATCGTCGAGCGCACGTTGGCTTAGGCGCTCCCGCCTTCTTCCCTGCGGAAGAAGGCCGGGTTCTAAAAGCCCATTATTTTAGTCGATTTTTAATCTTTTTTCGCCCGACCACTGGACAAGGCGAATCACCTTTGATTCTTTAATGGCGATTCGGAAGTGCGGTGTTGCCGGATCACCAGCACATAGAAATGCGGCATACTGAAATCGGGGAGTGCCATTTATGGCAAAGGCGGACGCGTGGGGCGCGCCCGGTGGGATGGTTTTTGCGCGTCGGGAGACGCGCGGCGACGGCCTTGCCGGGAATACGCGGCTCATTGCCGAACCCGCCTACAAGCGGCTTCTGGCGGCCGAACCGCTGCTGCGCCGGTCGATACCGGCCCTCATCGTCATCTTCCTGCTCGTCATCGCGGCGCTGCGTGTAATCTCGCTGATGAACGAGCGCGACGACGTGGAGCGCGATGCCAAGGCTATCCTGACGCTAGCCGCCGCGCAGCTCGCCAGTTCGCTCGCCACCACATCGGACACGCTGCCGGGCGCCACCCAGGACCTGCTGGAGACCACCAGCCGCCAGGGCGCCATGGGCCGCAGCCATGTGCTGGTCATCACCGACAGCGCCTTCAGGATCACCGCGGTGACGCCGCGTTCGGCGCCCTGGCAAGGCCATTCGCTCGACGGCCTCGTCCAGGGCGGCCAACCTCTGTTCATGTTCGGCGACCGGGCTGGCGTCATGGAGGTCAACATCGGCGGGCAGGACTGGTACGCGGCGGTCAGCCTGAGCAAGGACAGGAAGGGAGCCGCGGCGGCGCTCGTCCCCCAAGAGGCGGTCTTCGACACGTGGCGCAAGACCGTGTCGCTCAACGTCACCCTGTTTGTGCTGACGGCCGGCGTGCTGATCATCATCCTCTACGCCTATTTCGGACAGGCGGCGCGCGCGCAGGCAGCCGACCGCATCTATGTCGAAGCGCATCAGCGTATCGACATGGCGCTGGTCCGCGGCCGCTGCGGCCTGTGGGACTGGGACATGGTGCGCGGCAAGATGTACTGGTCACGCTCGATGTACGACATGCTCGGCTATGAGCCCTGCGAGACGATGCTGTCCTTCGGCGAGGTCGACGAGATCATCCATCCCGAGGATGGCGACCTGTTCGAACTCGCCAACAGGATCGTCGCGCGCGAGATCGACCACATCGACCAGGTGTTCCGGATGCGGCATGCCGATGGCCAGTGGGTGTGGATGCGCGCCCGCGCCCAGGTCATGGACCCGGAAGCGCCGGAGATCCAGCTCATCGGCATCGCCGTCGACGTCACCGAGCAGCGCCATCTGGCGCTGCGCTCCGAAGCGGCCGATCTTCGCCTCAGGACCGCGATCGAGAACATCAATGAATCCTTTGTGCTGTGGGATTCGGCTCAAAACTTGATCATGTGCAATTCCAAATACCAGCAGGACAATGGGCTCTCGGACCGCGACGTGATGCCAGGTGTGACGCGGGCTTCCCTGGAAGAACGTATGCTGGCCTTCGCTTCGGAGCGCCGGCTCGCCAATACCAACGGTCCGCAGGGCGGCGCCACGTTCGAGCGGCAGCTGTCCGACGGCCGCTGGCTGCAGGTCAACGAGCTCAGGACCAGGGACGGTGGCATCGTCTCGGTCGGGTCCGATATCACCCAGATCAAATTGCACCAGGAGAAACTCGTCGACAGCGAACGCCGGCTGATGGCGACGATCCATGATCTCAGCCTCGCCCGCCGGGCCGAAGAGGAACGGGCGCGCGAACTGGTCGACCTCAACCGCAAATACATGAAGGAAACCGAGCGCGCCGAAGCGGCGAACCGGGCCAAATCCGAATTCCTGGCCAACATGTCGCATGAACTGCGCACACCGCTCAACGCCATCATCGGCTTCTCCGAACTGATGGAACAGAGGCTGTTCGGTCCGTTGGGCTCGGAGCGCTACGAGGAGTACGCCACCGACATCAACAGCAGCGGCAAATATCTGCTCGGCGTCATCAACGACATTCTCGACATGTCCAAGATCGAAGCCGGCCAGTTCTCGCTGGACCAGGAACAGATCGACCTCGGTCCGCTGATCAGCGAGACGGTGCGTGTCGTCTCTCTGCAGGCGGCGCAGAAGGCGATCACCGTGGAAACGCGCATTGCCGACGCCTTGACTTTGTTTGCCGATCGCCGGGCGATCAAGCAGATCGTCATCAATCTTCTGTCCAACGCGGTGAAATTCACCGGCCAGGGCGGCCACATATCGGTCAGGGCCCGCAACACGTCAGGCGCGCTGGTGCTGACGATCGAGGACAATGGCTGCGGTATCCCGAAGGAAGCCCTCGGCAAGCTGGGGCGCCCCTTCGAGCAGGTGCAGAACCAGTTTTCCAAGAACCATGCCGGCTCCGGCCTTGGCCTTGCCATTTCGCGCTCGCTTGCCGAGTTGCAAGGCGGTGCACTGAAGATCCGCTCGACCGAAAGTGTCGGCACGATCGTATCGGTGCGCATTCCCGTGAAGAACGCGCCAACAGCGGTCAAGGCCGCGGCCTGAGCGGCAGGCTCCGGTCGACGACCTCGGTGTCCGTATCAACCAAATCTTACTGCACGCCGCCTTCGTTGCCTTCGCCATCCCATTGACGGTCGTCGCGCCCGTCCTTCGGCAGTTCGCCCTTCTCGATCTTGCCGTCATTGTTCTTGTCGAGCATCGCAAAAAGCTTCTTTTCGCGGCCGGTGATGTCATCCGATGTCAGTGTGCCGTCGCCCTTGCTGTCGTAACGGGCGATGATGCGCCTGGCCATGCGTTCGAAGCGCGCCTTCTCCAGCGCCTCGGCGAGTTGAGCGACAGTCAGCTTGCCGCCATTGTCAGCGACAAGCTTCTTGAGCCGCGCGTCCATGACATCGGAGAACTGGTCGAAGGTGATTTTGCCGTCATTGTCCTTCATCGCCTTTTCGAGCCGCATCATGGTGCGCTCACGCACGTTGGCGCTGTCGAGGTTCTCGGCATAGGCCGCGCCGCCGACGGCTCCGGCCAGGGCGATGTATGCAAGTGCGAGCTTGGTTGTCTTTCTCATGGTTTTCTCCTGTTGCATCGTCACCCCCGATGCGGCCGAACGGTCGTTGGTCACGACCCTCCGGCACGAAGCAGAAGGTCGAAATCCTTCCTGACCTTTTGCGACGTCTCCTTGAGATGTGCTTCCAGCACACCGAAATCCGGCAGGTCGGTGACCGCCAGAAGCAGATCCGAAAGCCCCGGCGGAACGTCGTCACGTTCGAATGGTCCGGTGAGGCACAGCCGCGTCATCTGGGTCAGTGCCAGATAAAGGGAGTAAGCCTCGCCAAGGTCCTGCCGGATCACGGCATTGGCGAAACGGGGCGTCAGACGAGACAGGATCTCGGCCGTACCGGTGGCGCGTGGCCCGGCCTCGACCTGCCCAGTGATGACAGCCACCTGGGCGATGAATTCGAGATCGATCAGACCGCCCGGTATGAGCTTGATGTCCCACAGGTCGCGGGGCGGTTTTTCCTGCTGAATCATGGCGCGCATGTCGGAAGCTTCGGTTTTCACCTTCGCCGCGTCGCGCGGCTGGCCGAGCAGCGCGGCGACTTCCGTTTCCACCTCGGCGCAGAGGTCGGAGTGGCCGGCAATCGGCCGCGCCCGCGACAGCGCCATGTGTTCCCACGTCCAGGCTTCCTGGCGCTGGTATTTCTTGAAGGCATCGATATGGGTGGCGACCGGTCCCTTGTTGCCGGACGGCCGCAAACGCAGGTCGAGCTCGTAAAGCACCCCCTCCGCCGTCGGCGCCGATACCGCGGATATCAGCCGTTGTGTCATGCGGGTGTAGTAGTGCGACGGCGCCAGCGGCTTTTCACCATCGGAGTCCTCGGCGTCCGCGTCGTGATCGTAAAGCAGGATGAGATCGACATCCGATCCGGCTGTCAATTCGCGGCTGCCGAGCTTGCCCATGCCGAGCAGCGAAACTGCGCCACCGGCGATCGTGCCGTGGCGCACCGCGAATTCGGCGATCACCGCTTGCAACGCCGCCGCAATGGTCAGGTCCGCCAGATCGGAGAAAGCGCGGCCGGCGCGAGCTGGGTCGATCGAGCCCGCGAGCAGCCGCACACCGATGAGGAATTTCTGTTCGGAAGCAAATATGCGTAAGCGATCGAGCACGTCCTCATAGGCCCTGTCGCCCTCGAGAAAGGCGGAAAGCCGCCCCGAGAGATAGGCGCGGTCTGGCAGCTCGGTCAGCAATGCCGGGTCGAGCAAGCCGTCGAAGACATGCGGCCGGCGAGTGATGATGGCCGCCAGCCTTGGTGCCGCGCCCATGATCGTCGCCATCAGCTTGAGCAGTGCGGGATTCGACTGCAGCAGCGAAAACAGCTGGATGCCGGCCGGCAGGCCGGCGAGGAACTCGTCGAAACGGACCAGCGCCTCGTCGGCCCGGCGCGTCTGGCCAAAGGCCTTGAGCAGTGCCGGCGTCAGTTCCGTCAGCCGCTCGCGCGCCTCCGCCGACTGGGTGACGCGATAGCGGCCGAAATGCCAGCCGCGGATGACACGGCAGATATCGCTCGGCCGCTGAAAGCCGATGCCGTGCAGGGTCTGCAGCGTGTCCGGGTCGTCGACGTCACCGGTGAAGACCAGGTTGCCGATGCCGGCCGAAAGCTCGGGCGCGGTTTCGAACAGCGCCGCATAGTGGCGCTCGACCTGCTGCAGCGAGGCACGGAAGGCCCCGGCGAACGCGGCGGCGTCGGCGAAGCCCAGCATGCGGGCGATGCGCTCCAGCCCTTCATTGTCTTCCGGCAGCGTGTGCATCTGCTCGTCGGCCACCATCTGGATGGCGTGTTCGACCCGGCGCAGGAACCAGTACTGGAGGGCGAGTGCGTCTCTTGCGTCCGATGTGATCCAGCCTCGGGCCGCGAGCTGACCGAGCATCGGCACGGTTTCGCGGCCGCGCAGCTCCGGAAAGCGGCCGCCGGCGATGAGCTGCTGGGTCTGGACGAAGAACTCGATCTCGCGGATGCCGCCGCGCCCGAGCTTGACGTTGTGCCCCTTCACCGCGATCTCGCCATGGCCCTTATGGGCATGAATCTGGCGCTTGATCGAATGGACGTCGGCAATCGCCGCGTAATCCATGTATTTGCGCCAGATATAGGGCTGGAGCTCCTTGAGGAAGGCATCGCCCGCGGCGAGATCGCCGGCCACCGGGCGGGCCTTGATCATCGCGGCACGCTCCCAGTTCTGGCCGCGCGCTTCGTAGTAGCGAAGCGCGGCTTCAACCGGGATAGCCAGCGGGGTGGAGCCGGGATCGGGACGCAACCTCAGATCGGTGCGGAAGACATAGCCGTGCTCGGTGCGGTCCTGCAGGATGCGAACCAGCCGGCGCGTCAGGCGTGAGAACAGGTCGGTGGCGTCGAGAGGATCGACCACGGCGGGTGCCTCCGGATCGAAGAACACGACGAGGTCGATGTCGGAGGAGAAGTTCAGCTCATGCGCGCCGAGCTTGCCCATGCCGAGCAGGATCCAGCCCGATCGATGCGAGGGGTTGTCGAGGTCGGGCAGCTTGAGCTTGCCCTGGCCATGCGCGTCACGCAGCAGGAAATCGACTGCCGCGCGGGTGCAGGCGTCGGCGAGATCGCTCAACCGCCTTACGGTCAGCGAGGTTTCGGCTTCGCCCGAAAGATCGGCGAGCGCGATCAGGAAATGTGCCTCTGCCTTATGCCGGCGCAGCGCCATCATCAGGCCGGATTCCGAGACCGTTTCGGCCAGCGGCGCCTGGTCGATCGCGGCGGTGATCGCCTTCAGACGGGCCTCTATCGGCAGGTCGAACAGCCCGTCCAGGATTTGCGGCCGGCGGCGCGCCGTGTCGCGCAGGAATGGCGAAAGGTCGAAGACAGCGGCGAGGAGATCCTGCGCCTTGCCTTTGCCGGCCAGGAATTTGGCCACCCGTGTCAGCCCCTCTTCGCGCGCTGCATCCGCGATTTCGGCCAGCTCCTGTCGTGCCCGGGCTGCGTCGAGCGGGACAAGCGGGGTTTCCAGGCTGAGCAGCCAGTCTGTCTTGCTCCGCTTGGCGACGGCCGCCATCAGTGATCCTCGCGTGCCGGGAAACTCATGACCACGGATAGTCCTGGATTGCCAGGCAGCAGGTCAAGCCGGCCGTAATGGAATGTCATGACCGCCTTGGCGAGACTGAGGCCAAGGCCGGAACCAGGCTGCGAACGGCTCTTCTCCAGCCGCACGAAGCGCTCCGTCGCCCGGGCGCGATCGGCGTCGTCGGGAATGCCCTGGCCATTGTCCGTGACGGAAAGCCTGATCTCGCCATGCGTGCGTTCGAGCTTTACACGGACCGCCGGCTTGGACGTCGAATCGGTCGAGTACTTGATCGCATTGTCGACGATGTTGGAGAGCGCCTGGCCGATCAGCTCGCGGTTGCCGTCGACGACAAAAGCACCATTCACCTCGGCGTCCAGCGAAACGCCAGCCTCCTCGGCCACCGGCTCATAGAGTTCGACGACATCACGGACGGCCACCGCCAGATCGACGCGGCTGGTGTGCTCGGAAGAATAGCCCGCCTCCAGGCGGGAGATCATCAGGATGGCGTTGAAGGTCTTTATCAACTGGTCGGACTCGGCGATGGTGCCTTCCAGCGCCTGTCGATAGTCCGATGTCTTCTGCTTGCCGGAAAGCGTCGCTTCGGCCCGGTTGCGCAGCCGGGTCAGCGGCGTCTTGAGGTCATGCGCGATGTTGTCGGAAACCTGCTTGAGGCCTTCGTTGAGCGTGGCGATCCTGGCCAGCATGGCGTTGAGGTTTTCCGAAAGCCGATCGAACTCGTCGCCGGCGCCGGTTACCGGCAGCCGGCCGGAGAGATCCCCGCCCATGATGCGCCGGCTTGCCTCCGATACGCCATCGATACGCTTCAGCGCCGCGCGGCCGACAAAGAACCAGATCAGGATGCCACCCAGGGCCATCATGCCGAGCGCCAGCATCAGCGAACGGCGGATGACGGCACGGAACCGCTCTGGTTCCCCGAGATCGCGGCCGACCAGCATGATCATCTGGTTCGGCAGCCGCAGCACCAGGGCAATGGCGTTGTGGCCCTTCTCGCCCTGCGCTTGCGTGTCGCTCTGGTCGGGCTGTGCGGTCCCCTTGTCGGCAGGCAAGTTGCGTAGACGGTCGAGTTCTCCCTCGCCAAAGCGCTGATAGGAAAAAGGGCTGGTGGTCCAGCCTTCGTTTTCGAGAACGCCCGGCTCGAGGCTCTGCACGTTACCGGTCAGGATCTGGCCGTTGGCATCGGCGATCAGATAGAGATTGGCGCCGGGCTGCCGCGAGCGGGCCTCGACCACGCGGACCAATACGGGAAGGCCACCGCGCTGATAGGCGCGGGCAAGGCCGAGCACCTCGTCGTTGATGGTCTCCTGCGTCTGCCCGGTCAGCATGCGCGCCGAGAGCGAAGTCATATAGAGGACGAGCAGCACCGCGCAGAGCGCGAAGAGCAAGAGATAGAGCGCCGAAAGCCGCGCGGCCGTCGTCTTCATGATGGCGGGCACGGAAAGCGCCATGCCGCCGCCTAGCCGCCCTTCAGCATGTAGCCGGCGCCGCGAACGGTATGCAGGATCGGCTTGTCGAAGCCCTTTTCGATCTTGCCGCGCAGCCGAGAGACGTGGACGTCGATGACATTGGTCTGCGGATCGAAATGATAGTCCCAGACATTTTCGAGCAGCATCGTGCGCGTCACAACCTGGCCGGCATGGCGCATGAGATATTCGAGCAGGCGGAATTCGCGTGGCTGGAGCGTGATCTCACGGCCCGCCCGGCGGACAGAATGCGATAGCCTGTCGAGTTCAAGATCGCCAACCCGGTAGACGGTCTCGGCCTCCTTGGCGCTGGCGCGTCGGTTGAGCACCTCGACACGAGCCAGAAGTTCGGAAAAGGCATAGGGCTTGGTCAGGTAATCGTCACCGCCGGCGCGCAGGCCGGTGACCCGGTCATCGACTTCGCCCAGCGCCGAAAGGATGAGCACCGGCGTCGTGTTGCCCCTGGAGCGGAGGGCGGCAATAACCGACAGGCCGTCGCGGCGCGGCATCATCCGATCGATGACCATCACATCGTAGTCACCCGCATCGGCAAGCGCGAAGCCGGTCTCGCCGTCACCCGCAACATGCGCGGTATGACCGGCTTCGGTGAAGGCTTTCTGCAGATAATCCGCAGCCTCGCGATCGTCTTCTATGACGAGAATCTTCATAGGGCCGTTATACGCGATTTCGCTTGAAGGTTGAGTAGCCGGCATCTGCATTTTAGCCTTTGCCAAAGCGCATCGCGATCAAGACGATCGAGAGCGTACGCGATAAAATCTTTGTTCCGTGGCGTCATTAGGCCGAACATACCAGTTCCCGGTCATGTCGTTACCTGCAACCCGGGACCAACCGGCATCGGGCACGAGGGCCTGAGTGGGCAGCCACATACGGGCGCGGGGGGGGGCGATGGGAAGCCCGCTGCCGCTGAAGGAGAGCGCGATGACTGACTAACGGGCTCTCCTTCTTACTTTCCCCATGCGGCGACTCGGGGGTGTTGAAACCGCCGCATTGGAAAAGTCGTCTCAGCCCTTGGCCACCGGCACCGCGACGAAGCGGTTGTTGTCGTCACGGGTGATTTGCATCAGCACCGCCTTGCGTCCGGATTTGACCGCATCGGCCATGGCCTTGGTGACGTCTTCGGTGCCATTGACCTCCGCCGAGTTGACCGCGGTGATGACGTCGCCCGGCTGGATGCCGCGATCGGCGGCGGCGCTGTCGGGGTCGACGTCTGTCACCACCAGACCCTTGCCGTTTTCAGACTTGGTGACGGTGAGACCGAGATCGGCCAGCGTGTCAGGCTTTGCCGGAGCAGCAGGCTGCTGTTGCTGGTCGTTCGAGGCCTGCTTGTCGCTCGCCGGCAGTTTGCCGAGATCGACCTTGACCGTCTGGCTCTTGCCGTCGCGCCAGACCGTGACATCAACAGACTTGCCGGGCGAATAGGCGCCGATCAGGCGGGCGAGCTCCTTCGGCGACGCAACGTCCTTGCCGTCGACCTGGGTGATCACGTCGCCGGCTGATATGCCGGCCTTCTTGCCGGGGCCGTCGTCCTGGGCGCTCGAAACCAACGCGCCGTTGTTGGACTTCAGGCCGAGCGATTCGGCGATGTCGGAGGTGACCGGCTGGATTTCGACGCCGAGCCAGCCACGCTGCACCGCACCGCTCTTCATCAGGTCCCCGACGACCTGCTTGGCGGTCGAGGCCGGAATGTCGAAGGCGATGCCGACGCTGCCGCCGGAAGGCGAGAAGATGGCGGTGTTGATGCCGACCACCTGGCCGTTGAGGTTGAAGGTCGGGCCGCCTGAATTGCCGCGGTTGACCGAGGCGTCGATCTGGAGGAAATCGTCATAGGGGCCGGCGCCGATATCGCGGCCGCGCGCCGAGACGATGCCCGCGGTCACGGTGCCGCCGAGACCGAACGGATTGCCGACAGCCACGACCCAGTCCCCGACACGAACCTTGGAATCGTCGGCGAAGTCGACATAGGTGAACTTGCCGCCACCATCGACCTTGAGCACGGCGAGATCGGTGCGCGGATCGGTGCCGACCAGCTTGGCGTCGAGTTCCTTGCCGTCATTGGTCACAACGGTGAAGGCGGTGCCCTCTTCGACGACGTGGTTGTTGGTGACGAGGTAACCGTCTTCGGAGATGAAGAAGCCGGAGCCCTGCGCTACCGGGCGCGGCTCGCCGTTGTTGCGGTCGCGATGTCCGAAGCGACGATGACCTTCGTCGTTCTGGCCGCCCTGGTCACCAAAGCCGCGGAATTCCTTAAAGAAACGACGCAGCTGCGGATTGTTGGGAAGATTGTCGAGGCCGTCCTGATCGTCGGAGCCATCATCGGCGGTCGGCTGGATCTTGGCCTTGACCTTGACGCTGACCACGGCTGGCGACACACGCTCCACGACATCGGCGAAGCTCGGAACCTGCGGGGCCTCGACGCGCACGGCGTCAGCGAGAACGGGGCTGGTTCCGCTGGTCAGCGCGCCAACGCCGATCGCACCGGCGACCGCGATAGACGCGGCAGCAGCCAGAAGACGCTTGCGTGTGCGAAAATATGAATCGGGGGCAATATTCATGGATCTCTTATCCTCTTTCAAGCGGACGCGCCTTGATCGGCATCCTCAAGGAACGAGAATTAGGGAAGCGCACATTACGACGCCATTTCCGGCACATGAAACTTTGGTAATGTTGGCGGGCGACGGCAGCCGTCAGTCGCGGCGGAGGATCGCGTCCAATGCGGCCCGCTCTTCGACCGAAAGCGCTGCCGTTGCCGGAAGCCGGCGCGACCGCGCACTGAGCACTATAAACACGCCGCCGGCCAGAAGCAGGAGAACCGGCGTGCCCCACAGCAGCGCGTTGCGCAGATCGAAGCGTGGCTTCAGCAGCACGAACTCGCCGTAACGCGAAACCACATAATCCATCACCTGCCGGTCGGTATCGCCCGCGACAAGGCGTTGTCGCACCAGGATACGCAGGTCCCTGGCAAGGTCCGCATCGGATTCGTCGATCGACTGGTTCTGGCAGACCATGCAGCGCAGGCCTTCCGACAGCGCCCGCGCCCGCGCCTCGAGTGCCGGGTCGGCCAGCATCTCGTCGGGCTTCACCGCCATTGCCGTTCCGGCGAAGAACAACGCCAGCAACAGGACTATCGACGTCAACGAATGCCTTGCCCTCATGGCATGCCCGCCGGCGCCACCGCCTGCTTGCGACGGCGCGAAGGCGCGCCGACCCGCAGGCGCCTGTCCATAAGCGACATCGCCGCACCCGCCATCATCACCAGGCCGCCGCCCCAGATCAGCGTTACCAGCGGCTTCCACCACAGACGCACCACTACCGAGCCGTCCTTGCCCTCGTCGCCGAGCGAAATGTAGAGCTGGGAAAGGCCAATAGTCTTGATGCCGGACTCCGTCGTCGTCATCTGCCGCACCGGATAGAAACGCTTGGCGGAGCTGACTTCACCGACAGGGCTGCCGCTGACGCCGATCAGCTCGAAACGCCCGCGATCCTCGCTGTAGTTCGGTCCCTGCGCAGGATAGAGCCCGACGAACCGCACCGTGCGGCCGGAGATTTCGACGGTTTCACCGGCATGCATGGACAGGATCTTCTCCGTCCCGAAGCAGAGCGTGCCAACAATGCCGAGCACGGTCAGGCCGAGGCCAAGATGCGCGAAAGCAGTCCCGAAGACCGAGCGTGGCAAACCAACCAGACGCCTGACCATTGTCGGCGCGGCGACATTGCCGACCCCCGCCTTGGTGGCGAGGTCGGTCAGCGCGCCGAGGATCAGCCAGACGCCGAGGCCGACGCCAAGCGCGGCAAGCACCGAAGCGCCGTCGATGAACAGGACCGTAACCAGCGTCGCAAGAAGTGCGGCCGCGAACGCGGCCATCAGCCGCTGCGCAACACCGAAGACATCGCCGCGCTTCCAGGCCAGCAGCGGCCCAAAGGGAACCATCACGAGCAGCGGCACCATCAGCGGCGCGAAGGTAAGGTTGAAGAACGGCGCTCCGACCGAAATCTTGTCGGCCGAAAAAGCCTCGACCGCCAGCGGATAGAGCGTGCCGACGAGCACCGTGGCGGTCGCCGTGGTCAGGAATAGATTGTTGAGGACGAGCGCGCCTTCACGCGAAACCGGATGGAAGAGGCCGCCTGCCGTCAGCTTCGAGGCGCGCAGCGCAAACAGCGCCAGCGAGCCACCGATGAACAGCGTCAGGATGCACAGGATAAAGACGCCACGCGTCGGATCGGTGGCAAAGGCGTGGACGGAAGTCAGGACGCCCGAACGCACCAGGAAGGTGCCGAGCAGCGACAGCGAGAAGGTGAGGATGGCGAGCAGCAGCGTCCAGATCTTCAACGCCGAGCGCTTTTCCATGACGATGGCCGAATGCAGCAGCGCGGTGCCAGCCAGCCACGGCATGAAGGAAGCGTTCTCGACCGGATCCCAGAACCAGAAACCGCCCCAGCCGAGTTCGTAATAGGCCCAATACGATCCCATGGCGATGCCGCCGGTCAGGAACATCCAGGCGACCAGCGTCCATGGCCGCACCCAGCGCGCCCAGGAGGCATCGATGCGACCCTCGATGAGGGCGGCGACCGAGAAGGAAAAGCAGATCGAGAAGCCGACATAACCGAGATAGAGCATCGGCGGGTGAATGGCGAGGCCAAGATCCTGCAGGATCGGGTTGAGATCGCGGCCTTCGATGGGCGCCGGATTGAGCCGGATGAAGGGATTGGAGGTCACTAGGATGAACAGGAAGAATGCAGCGCCAATAGCGCCCTGCACGGCGAGCACATTGGCGCGCAGCGTCGCCGGCAAGTTGGAGCCGAAAGCGGCCACAAGCGCGCCGAAGAAGGTCAGGATCAGCACCCAGAGCAGCATCGAACCTTCGTGATTGCCCCAGGTTCCAGTGATCTTGTAGATCAGCGGCTGCAGCGAATGCGAGTTCTCCCAGACGTTCGCCAGGGAAAAATCAGAGCTTGCATAGGCGCTCGCAAGGGCCGCGAAGGACAGCGCCGTCAACGCGAAACCGGTCACTGCGACCGGACCGCCGACCGCCATCAGGCGCTGGTTGTTCAGCCTCGCGCCAAACAGCGGCACGATCGTCTGCACCAGTGAAAGCGCGAACGCCAGAACCAAGGCGAAATGTCCGGTTTCAACCATTCGCGCGGCTCACACTTGCTCTTCCGCCAGAGTCACTCACTCTTGCTCTCCTGCCAGACGCCCTTGGCCTTCAGGCCGTCGGCTACTTCCTTGGGCATATAGCGCTCGTCGTGCTTGGCCAGAACGCTGTCGGCGACAAAGACGCCGTCGGGGCCGAAGGTACCCTCGGTGATGACACCCTGCTCTTCGCGGAAAAGGTCGGGCAAGATGCCGGTATAAGTCACCTTGACCGATTTGTGGGTGTCGGTGACCGAAAAGGCAACCGTTGCGCCCTGGCCGCGCTGGATGGTGCCTTTTTCGACCAAACCGCCGAGCCTGATGCGCTGGCCCGGCTGAACGCTGGCGGTGGTCAGATCGGCCGGCATGTAGAAATAGGACGCCTTCTGGCCAAGCGCATAAAAGGTCAGCCCGGTGGCGGCACCCAGAAAAACCAATCCGCCCGCGATCACCGACAATCGTTTCTGCTTGCGCGTCATACCCAATTCTACTCCGTCGCCGTCAGGCCGAGCGAGGCGGCAAAGGCGGTGAATTTCTTGGCTTCGTCACTATCGGCGCCAAAGACCGCAATGGCGCGGCCCAGCGCATCGCGCGCCTGATCGGCCTTGCCCAGCACGACATAGGAACGAACCAGCCGCATCCATCCTTCCGGGTCGCGCGGATTTTGACGAAGTTTGTCGTCCAGGCCGGCGACCATGGTGTTGATCATGGCTTCCCTGTCCTGCTGCGACATGGAGGACGCCGCGTCGACATCGGCGGCATCGGGGCCTTTCGCGGTCGTGCCGGAGGCGACTTCCGGGCCGCCGGATTTGGCCAGCGCCTGTTCGACAGCGCCGCGCCACGGCGAATCCGGCGGCAGCGTACCAAGCATAGCCTGCCAGGCCGCGGCCGCTTCCTTGCCACGACCCTCCTGCGCCAGTGCCATGGCCAGATAGAAACCGGCTTTCGCATTGGCCGGGTCAAGCTTCAAGGCCGCCTCGAAGGCATCCTGGGCATCGGCCGAAACAATGCCGCCCGCCGCACCGGCGATCGCCTCGCCGAGACCGGCCTGACGGACAGCGCTGTCGCCGTCGAGGCGAATGGCGTTGCGGTAGGCCGCCGCGGCGTCGGCAAAGCGCTGTATGCGCAGATAGACCGGCGCCAGCACGTCCCAGCCCCTGCCGTCGGAAGGATTGGCGGCAAGATGGGCCTCGGCGCGCGCCACCAGCTCATCGACCGAACTGTCGGCGGGATTCTTGGCCAACCGCTCACTGAGCGGCTGCGACGGCAGGTCAGGCGAGCCGATCTGACTGTAGAGCCCCCAACTGACCAACGGAACCGCCAGCACCGCAACGGTCGCGACAAGCCGTACGGTGCCCGATGACCTGCCGGACGCCTTGGCCGCCATATCCGCGTTGCCCAGGCGAAGGATGCGGCGGGCGATCTCGGCGCGCGCCTCGGCCGCTTCAGCGGGCCCGATCAAACCGCGCCCGGCATCGCGGTCGAGTTCGGACAGTTGATCGCGATAGACTTCCAGATCGTGATCGCCGCTCGATGATGCGCCCTTGGAGGCACCAGCCAACGGCAAAAGCACCGCCAGGCTGGCGCCCAGCGTGAGAATTGCGGCTATGACCCAGAACAGCATGGTTCTTCCAATAACGGCAGAGCCCTGCCCTGCCAACACAGGCATCCTGCGACGCTTTGACGGCACGCGCCGAATGTCGCGATCGAAATCCACCGGCCGGATCGCAACGAGACCCGGCTGGCTAGGTCAATGGCGTCCAACTGCCGTCGGCATTGCGGCAGGCTGTTCCGTGCGCCGTGACGCTGGCGCCGCCCGTGAACACCGTCTGCGTGTATTGGCGGCAATCCTGCGAACCGACGCGGTAAGGCTGGGCAGGGACGACCTCGCCATAGCGTGAGGCCTGATCGCCCTTCCAGGTCACCTTCTGGCCGCTGGTGTTGTATTCGAGCGCCTTGTATTCGGCCTCGAGCGCGCTGCGCTTCTCCATGTCGCTCAGACCGTTGCCGATCGACCCGCCAATGAGGCCGCCGCCCATGGCGGAGATGATCGACTTGGTAACGACCTTGCCGCCGGCCGGAGGCGTCGAGGCCGGTGTCGCCGCCACGGTCGGACCCTTGCCGCTCAAGGTGGTGCAGCCCGACACGGCCAGCAATGCGGAAACAAGCGCGACGCGAATCTTCATGCCAACAACCGGTTTTCTTGAGTTGGAGCCTGCCATGGATGCGCCGGGGGCCGCGTCATCGGAGAAGTAGGCGTGGCCATAGTGTTGATATTTGTCGGAAATTTGGCCACTGGCGGCTGCTCTGGGGTCAATCGATATGCCGCCACAATATGCGCCTTCCATTGCTGCCGATTGGCCTGGGTAGCATTACTGCAGGCTCCGCAATCGCACCGTCGCCTTCAGTCCGCCCATGCCGGACCGCTCGAGTGCCAGGACGCCTCCATACTCGTTGACGAGATCGGCGACAATGGCAAGGCCCAGGCCTGTCCCAGGCTTGGTCTCATCGAGGCGCCGCCCTCGCTTCAGCGCTTCACGGGCTTTGTCCTCGGGAATACCCGGTCCGTCGTCCTCGATGCTGATCTCGAACAGGCTCTCATCCTTGCCGGCGAAGGGCACGACCGAGATCGCGACAGCACTCCTTGCCCATTTCACCGCATTTTCGAGAAGATTGCCAAGCAGTTCCTCGAGGTCCTCGCGTTCGCCGGCAAAGACGATCTCGGTGGCCGGCAGCGACAGCGACAGGCTGGTCCGCGGGTTCAGCTTCTGCAAAACGCGCAGCATGCGCTGCACCAGCGGTGCCACCGGCGTGCGATAGACGACGCTGTCGCGCTGTGCCGCGACGCGGGCACGCTGCAGGTAATGGTCGATCTGCTTTTGCATGGAGGCGGCCTGCTCGGCGATCAACTGTCCCTTGGCGCCGCCAAGCGCCCGGCCCTCGTTGAGCAGAACGGCAAGCGGTGTCTTCAAGGAATGGGCGAGGTTGCCGACCTGGGTCCGAGAACGCTCGACGATGCGTTTGTTGTTTTCTATCAAGGCGTTGGTTTCGTTGGCTAACGGTTCGATCTCGGCCGGGAAGCGGCCGTCGAGCCTCTGTGCGGTGCCCTCGCGCACCATGGCGAGTGCGTTCCGGACCCTGCGCAACGGCTGCAGCCCGAGCAGGATGGCGATGGCGTTGATGGCGATCATGCCGATTCCGAACAGGCTGAGATAGGTCAGCAGGCGGCGCTGGAACGTTGCTATTTCCTGCTCCAACTCGGTCTTGTTGCCCATGACGCGGAAGCGCGCGGCGCGGTTCTTCGCGTCGAGAACGAATTCGCTCTCGAACACGACCAGCTCCTCGCCATTGATGCCTTGCGCGGCATAGCTGCGCTGGAAATTGGCGTTGAAGGGAACATCCGCCACGTCCGGCGACGGGATGGTCCGGGTCATGGACGACGAGTGAAGATCGCCGTGAACGCCTTCCGAGGCGGGCTCGACGGACCAGTACCAGCCCGAATTCGGTTCCGAGAAACGGAGATCGCCAAGATCGGGGGAGCCGGTCAACGCGCCGCTGTCGGAGATGCCGATGGAGCCGATCAGGTTGAACAGATGCGCCGACAATAGACTGTCGAAGCCCCGCTCGCTGGCCTGCCGGTAGAGCGTTGTGATCAGGGTGAAGATGACGACCAGGGTCAGGATCGCCCACACGGTGGAGAAGGCGATGACGCGGAACGTCAGCGATCGCGGCCACGCGCGCAGCGAGAGCCGTCTGCCCACGGTCGGGTTGGTGGGGAGCGGTTCCGCCTTACGCCTCCGGCTCACGCATGCGGTAGCCCATGCCGCGTACGGTTTCGATCATGTCGATGCCCATCTTCTTGCGCAATCGTCCGACAAAGACCTCGATGGTGTTGGAATCGCGGTCGAAGTCCTGGTCGTAGAGATGCTCAACCAGTTCGGTGCGCGAAACGACCTCGCCCATGTGGTGCATCAGATAGGCAAGCAGCCGGAATTCGTGCGAGGTCAATTTCAGCGGCACGCCGTTGACATCGGCCTTCGAAGCCTTGGTGTCGAGACGCAGCGGCCCGCAGGTCAGTTCCGACGAGGCGTGGCCGGCCGCGCGGCGGATCAGGGCCCTGACGCGCGCCAGCACCTCCTCGATGTGGAACGGCTTGGTGACGTAGTCGTCGGCGCCGGCGTCGATGCCGGAGACCTTGTCGCTCCAGCGGTCACGCGCGGTCAGGATCAGCACCGGCATCTTGCGGCCGCCGCGACGCCAGCGCTCGACCACGCTGATGCCGTCCATCTGCGGCAGGCCGATGTCGAGCACAACGGCATCGTAAGGCTCTGTGTCGCCGAGGAAATGGCCCTCCTCGCCGTCGAAGGCACGATCGACGACATAGCCGGCATCGACCAGCGCATCCGAGATCTGCCGGTTGAGATCCTTGTCATCCTCGACGACGAGTACGCGCATACGGGGACCAATGCCTGTTGATTGAAGATTTCAGATATAGGCCGATTCCGCCGGCCTGGGAAACGGAGGGAAGAGCGGTCAGTTCTGCGGAACGACGATTTCGGAGCGGCGCGGACGTTGTCCGTCCTTGCCGGGCACGAGCACGACGATGACGCAGACCGGCTGGCCGCCACGCGTCGATGCCGAAGCCTTGGCGAGCGTTCCGCCATTCTGCTGAGCCACCTGCTGACCGATCGCATAGCAGTCGGATGCAGCCAGGACGATCGGGCTGGCCTGGTTGGGCTCGATGACCGGTATCGCCATTGCCTGCGACGCAAACAGCCCGGCGGCACTAAGCGCCAGGGTCGCGGTTCGGAAATGGGAGCGAAGCGTTTTCATGACCCGCGTTGTAACGCATCGGTGCTGAACGTGAAATGAACAGTGAACGGCCCTGAAACCATGCTCGCCACACCCCTGCAACGCGAGACAGACATCTTGGATTTCACCGCCCCCCAGTGAAACCCGCGAAAGCAGTCTAGACTCCGTTTCGGTGATATTGAAAGTGCGTCAGGCGTTTTCCTGCGTCAGCGCACGGAATCGCAGCAGGCCATGGTGGACAAGGAGTTCCTCATCGTAACGCGCCTCGCTGAATTCCAGCGACAGCCGCGTCTGGCCACGCGGGCCTATAACCAACACCGCTCCGGCAAGCCGCGCCTTGATGGCATCCATGATCGCCCGCGTCTCGGCCTCGCCATGCGCCTTCGACCAGACATGCAGCGTGATCAGCTGGTCGTCGTTGTTCTCGGCGCCGGTGTCCCAGTCAAAGGCAGAAGTCTGGCCTGAAGTCACATAGGGAAAGGCGACGTTGTCGGTTGCCCGCTCGAGCAGTCCGGCGCCACCCAGCAGCGCCGACAGCGACGCATCGCTTTTCAATCTTAGAAACAGGGCCTGCTGCAAATCGCCGGGCGCGGTCATCGTCCATTTCCTCAAGCCGTTGCGCCACCGACAATGCTTTTCCAAAGCCTGCCCATGTCCGCATCCCTTCTCAGATATAGCGGTTCGCCACGCGAAGACGATGGCGATTCGTCATCGGAATGATGAACGCCGATGATCTCGAAAATACGACTTGCCGACAATCTCGTCAGCCGGCGCGGTAGGGCCTGGCAAATTGACCATGAGCTTGCCTCTGATTGTCTGGTCACGCGATTTCCCCCATATAGGCTGGTCCACACGATGGAATGTTCCTTGCCGGCTTGGCCGGACAGAGGGGCATGTTCCCGATTTCCGGAGCTGACCATGCTCGATCCAGAAAAGGCCAGGGCCGCGTCACGTCTGCTGGTAGGCCATTGGGACAATGGCACCCATCTCGACGCCATACCCGAGGAACTGCGGCCGAAAACGCGCACCGAAGGTTACGCCATCCAGTCGCATGTCATGGAGCATTCGGCGGCCCCGCTTTTCGGCTGGAAGATCGCGGCAACCAGCCTGGCCGGTCAAAGGCATATCAACGTCAACGGCCCGATGGCCGGGCGTCTGCTCGCCGAAAAAGCGGTCGAGGTCGGCGGGATCGTCTCGCTGGCGACGAGCAAGATGCGGGTCGCCGAGGTCGAATTCGCATTCCGTTTCGGCCGCCGGATCCCACCTCGCGCGGCACCTTTTGAAATCGCTGAAGTCATGGGCGCCGTGGCGACCCTGCATCCGGCGATCGAAATACCGGACTCACGATATGATGATTTCTGCGCTGTCGGCGCGCCGCAGCTGATCGCGGACAATGCCTGCGCCAATCTGTTTGTCATCGGCCAGCCTGCCGAAGACGATTGGCGCGACGTGAACCTCGCGGAGTACCCGGTGACCGGTCTCGTTTCGGGTAAGTCGCGGCACGACGGAACGGGCGCGGCTGTCCTCGGCGACCCGCGCATCGCCCTGACATGGCTGGTCAATGAGCTATCGGGGCTTGGCATAGCGCTCCAACCGGGACAAGTGGTGATCACCGGAACTTGCGTGACACCGATCAGCGTCGCCGCCGGTGACGAAGTCATTGGCGATTTGGGCAGGTTCGGCAAAGTCTCGGTGCGGTTCGTCTAGACCGGCTTGCTACCCCGGTTCAGCCTGACCACGACGCTCCTCACCGCCAGAACCAGCACGGTGATGATGATCAAAATCACCGACAGGGCGGCGATCGCCGGGTCGATGTTGTCACGTAGTCCCATCCACATCAGGCGCGGCAGCGTGATGGCGTTGACCGAGGTGATGAACAAAGTGACGCCGATCTCTTCCCAGGACAGCACGAAGGACAACAGCGCCGCGGTGACGATGCCGAACTTGATGTTAGGCATGATGACACGCGTGGCGCGCTCCCAGACACTTGCGCCAAGCCCCCGCGCGGCAAGGTCGATGCGTCGGTCTAGCTGGCTGAGCGAGACCAGGATCAGCACCGTCGCGAATGGCACCGTCATAACCGAATGCGCCATGGCAACGCCGAGCCAGGTATCGTAGCCGAGGAAGGAGCTGACGCCCGAGATCGAGGTGAGCAGGAAGTAGAGCGTGACCGCCGAAACCACCGGCGGCACCACCATCGGCAGCAGCACGAAGCCGACCAGGGTCGCGGTGAAGCGCGGCTGGAACATCCAGGCGCCGAGGCTGAAGCAGAGCGCCAGCACAGTTGAAATGGCGCTGCTGACGATGCCGATGCGGATCGAAAGCAGGATCGACTGGAGCCAGCGCGGATCCTCGATCAACGATCGGTAGTGGCGCAACGACAATTCGCCCGTCGGCATCGCCAGCATGCGGCTCGGCGTCAGCGACACGGGGATGACGGCCAGCAGCGGCAACAGCAGGAACAGCGCCACCAGGGCGGCGATAACCAGCGAGACAGGACCGGGGCGATAAGTCGGCATCAGATCAGCTGCTTCGGTCTGACATAACGAAACAAGAGCGCCATCAGTGCGCCGACGAACAGTACCAGCACGACGCTGATCGCAGCCCCCAGCCCCCAGTCCGGGCTCTGGAATATCCTGAGATAGATCAGTTCGGCGATCATCACGCTGCGCCCGCCGCCGAGAATCGCCGGCGTGACGAAGAAACCGAGCGAGAAGACGAACACGATCATCGCGGAGCCGATAATGCCGGAGCGCGTCATCGGCACGAACACCGTCCAGAAGGTGCGCATGCGGCTGGAGCCGAGGCCGCGCGCGGCGAGCAGAACACGCTCGTCAAGGCTGCGCATGGCGGACGCCAGCGGAAAGACAGCAAAAGGAATGAGGAAATGCGTCATGCCGACAATGACGCCGAATTCGTTGCGTACCAAAGTCAGCGGTTCGGAGATAAAACCGATCAACTGCAGCCAGGTGTTGATCAGGCCGCGATTGGACAGCAGCGCCACCCAGCCGAAGGCGCGTGTCAGCACCGAGATCCAGAACGGCACCAGGATGCAGAATTCGGCGATGAGGCGCTGCGCCGGGCTGCCGCGAACCCAGACGACCGTGATGGCATAGGCGGCGGCGACCGACACAATAGTGACGATGGCGGCGATGCGCAGCGTGCGGATGAACACCGACTGGACCAGATCGTCGGTGAGCAATGCCTCGTACTGACCAAGCCCAGGCGTCGGCAAGGTGAAGCTCCACTTCACCACGCCGAGAAATGGCCAGGCATAGGCGAGGCCGAGAAAAAGGAGCAGCGGCGCCATCAACAGCGCCGCGCCCATCCTGTCAGAGAGAACGCCTCTCATGTCAGATCAGCATCGCCGCCGGTCAGGCGGAGATGATCTTGGTGTATTCGTCGAGCGCCGGCCCATAGTTCTTGGCGTACCAGTCCATGTCGAGCGGGATCTGCTTCTTCATGTTCTCGGGATCGACGGGGTTGATGCGCTTCTTGTCGGCGGGGATCAGCGCGTCGGCCGCCGGATTGGCCGGACCTTGGCCAAGCTTGTCGAACATGACGAGCTGCTTTTCCGGATCCTGGGCGCTGGCGATGAACTTCATCGCCGCATCCTTGCCGCCTGGGTTGTTCTTGAGCACGGCCAGCGCGCCGGGCGAGATCAGGCCCTGGTCCCAGATGAACTTGATCTTGCCGCCGGAATCCTGCTCGATCAGCGAGGCGCGCGTCGACCAGACGATCGCCATGGAGGCTTCGCCATTGAGCAGCACGCTCTGGCTCTCGGCGCCGCCGCCCCAATAGGCGACGACGTTTTCCTTGAAGGCTGATATCTTGTCATGCGCACGTTTTAGGTCGAGCGGGTAGAGCGAAGCCGGCGCGATGCCGTCGGCCAAAAGGGCCGCTTCCCAGCTCGACACGCCCCATTTGTAGAGCGAACGCTTGCCCGGAAATTTCTTCACATCGAAGAAGTCGGCCATGCCGGTCGGTGCATCCTTGCCGTATTTCTCGGAATCGTAGGCGATGACATAGGAGAAGAAATAGGTCGAGGCGGCATAGTCCCAGCCGAAGCCCGGCCGCATCTTCTTCTTGTCGACGATGTTGTAGTCGATCGGCTCGAGCATGCCTTGGGCGCCGAGCGTAATGGCCGAGAACGGGTCGACGTCGACCAGGTCCCAGGTCGGGGCGCCGCTCTTGGACTGCGCGGCGATCGCGCCTTCGGTCGGGCCCGACCCGTCCATCTTGACCGTAATGCCGGTATCCTTGGTGAAGGCCTGGCCATAGGCCGCGTCGTAGGCCGTGATGGCATCGCCGCCCCAGTTGACCAGCACAAGTTCCTTTGCTGCGGCAAAGGCACCGGTCGAGCGCAGCAGCATCGGCGTGCCGGCGAGCACGAGGGCAGCGAGTTGCGCGAACTGCCGACGCGAGATCTCGCCGCGTCTCGTCCTTTCGGACAGCGTTTCGATGGCCTGTTTCTTGGTGTCGTTCATGTCAGTTCCCCTTTGTTTTCGTTGATTTTGATTCCGGAAGCCGGTGCGGCTGATCAGGCCGCGCCGGCGCTCATTGTCCTCCGTCCGGAAGGAGGAAACCCTTTTCCGCCGGCCATGTCAGCCACACGGAATTGCCCTTGCTGAGCGCCGCCGCCGCGACCTCGTTGGGCACCGAGACGGTGACTTTGGCACCTTGGCGCGTGGTGAGGTCGAGCTTGGTCGCCGCACCCAGATAGGTCGAGGCGATTGCCGTCGCGGCAATGCCGTTCTCTCCGGCGGCAGCCTCGCGCGCTATCGACATGTGTTCGGGCCGGATCGCCAGGATGGCGTCGCCACGTACCTTCTCAGCCTTGCAGTGCATGCTGACCGCGCGGTCCTCACAAAGGCCCGTCGAGCCGTTGTCGACGGCCTTAACCCCCTTCAGCGGCAGCATGTTGATCTCGCCGAGGAACTCGGCGACGAAGCGATTGTCCGGCCGGTCGTAGACCTCGTCCGGCGCGCCGACCTGCAGCAGTTTGCCATGATTGAAGATGGCGACGCGCGAAGACAGCGCCAGCGCCTCGCTCTGGTCGTGGGTAACGAAGACGAAGGTGGTGCCGGTCTCCTGGTGCAGGCGCTTCATCTCTGCCTGCATCTGGCCGCGCAGGCTCTTGTCCAGCGCCGAAAACGGCTCGTCGAGCAGGAGCACGCCCGGCTCGAACACCAGCGCGCGGGCAAGCGCGACGCGCTGCTGCTGGCCACCGGAAAGCTGCGAGGGCAATTTCCTCTCGTGGCCGACCAGACCGACGCGCTCGATCATCTCGCCGACACGCTTCTTGATCTCGGCGGCCGATTTCTTGCGGACCTTGAGCGGGAAGGCGATGTTGGCTTCGACGCTCATATGCGGAAAGAGCGCATAGCCCTGGAACACCATGCCGGCGGCACGCTGCTCGGCCGGGCGGTCGGTGATATCGGCGCCGTCGCTGAAAAGCCTGCCCTCGCTCGGCTGCACGAAGCCGGCCAGGATCATCAGGAAGGTGGTCTTGCCGGAGCCGGAAGGCCCAAGCAGCGTCAGGAACTCGCCGCGGCCTATGTCGAGCGTCAGATTGTCCAGAGCACGGAACGAGCCGAAGCTCTTGCCGATCCCGATTGCCTTGATCTCTGCGGCCCGGCCGGGTTGCTGCATCCTGCCTCTATCCTTACCGTTGAGCCAAATCGTAGGCAGGGCGGAAGCTCACCGCAACCGAATAGTTTTCGCCTGATCGGCAAATTTCATTCATCTATGGCGGGCTGGCGCCACGCTGCCTCTCAATAGGGCTGAATGCGGTTCTCGGAGAGAGTCGACCTCAGCCATCCCGCGAACGCTTCCAGGACCGGGTGCGAGGCCTTGGCGTGTTCGGAGACCAGAAAATAGGAGCGCGGCGATTTGATCGCGATGTCGAAAGGCCTGACCAGACGGCCTTCGCTCAGCGCACGGCGGCTGGTCAGTTCGTCACCCATGGCGATCCCCTGCCCGGCAATCGCCGCAGAGAAGACGAGGTTCATGTCGGAAAAGAAGATGCCGCCTTCGGTGTCCGGGTTTTCGACCTTGGACAGCGCCAGCCAGCGGGCCCAATCCTCGGTGTCGTCGAGATGGAGCAGATTGGCGCGCAGCACGTCCGCCGGCCGGGAAAAGCCGCCGACCTTGTTGAGCAGCGTCGGGCTGCAGAGCGGCGTGAACGAGATTTCGCACAACAGCTCGGCCATGCGGTTCGGCCAGTTGCCCACGCCAAAGGCGATGAAGGCGTCTGCGTCGGCATTGCTGACATCGTCGAGCCGTCGGGGCGTCAGGATGCGCAGCGCGACATCGGGGTACATCTGCCGGAACTCGCCGATATGGGTGCACAGGAACAGCGAGGCGAAGCCCGGCGTACAGGAGACGGCGAACGAGCCGCCGACGCCATTGCCGGCATCGCGCGTCACCGCGTCACCCAGCACGGTCAGCGCCTTGCGCACGTCGCTGGCATAGCGCTGCCCACGCGGGGTGAGCGCCACCCCCTTCCCGATCCGCTCCAGCAGATCGAAGCCGAGATCTCGCTCGAGCAGCCGCAATTGGTGGCTCACCGCGCTGCGGGTCAGGTGCAGTTCGTCGGCGGCGCGCCAGACGCTGCCATGTCTGGCAAAACTGTCGAGCGCGCGTAGCGCCTGTGTCGATGGGATTCTCAAGAGGTGAACCGAATTTGCATGAACCAGGAAAACATATCACTTTTTGGCGAGCCGCTTCACTGCTTTCTTCTAGAGCATGGAGAAACCGGTGACGACATCGGCGCAAGAGACCGCGCTTGCCTGCCTGGACGGCATCCAGCCCCTGCTGTCGGCATGGACACGCACCATTTTCGATTTCGGCGAGACCGCCTGGCGCGAGTACCAGTCGGCCGCCTGGTATGTCGATCGACTCAAGCGCGAGGGATTTTCGGTCGAGGAAGGCTCGGGCGGCATGCCGACCGCCTTTTGCGCCCATTGGACGAACGGTGCCGGACCGACAGTGGGCATGTATGCCGAATATGATGCCGTGCCCGGCAATTGCCAGGACGCCGTGACGGTGAGGCAGCCGCGACCTGGCCTTGGCGCCGAGGCCGGCGGCCATACCGACCCGCATTCGGGGCTCGGCATAGCAAGTCTCGGCGGCCTGCTCGCCACCAAAGCCGCCATGCAGCGCCACGACATTCAAGGCACGCTGCGCTTTACCGGCGAGCCGGCTGAGAAAGTGCGCGGTTCGAAGCCGATCCATGCGGCAAAAGGCTACTATGACGGCCTTGCCGGCATGATCTCCTTCCATCCCTTCTACATGCTGCCGCTCTGCAATACCGCGCGCTGGGACACGCATTGCGGCGCGGCCTACGCGATGATCTATCGCTTCGTCTGCGACGAACCCGAAAATTGGGTTCGCGCAAGCGACGGCGCACCGATCCCGCAGGCGCATTCGGCGGTCAGGGCACCGGGCGCCAACGATGCACTGATGACCATGTACATGGCTTCCAAGGCGTTGCGCGATTCCATGCTGCCACACCAGGGCGGCTGGTCGATCAGCGAGGCGATCCTGACGGCCGGCCAGGCCACGGCCGACAATCTGCCGGCGGGACTGGCCGAGATCCAGTACATGATCCGCGTGCCCGCCATCGGCATGGCCGAGCAGGTAACGGCGGTGCTCGACCGCAACGCCGCGGCCGCGGCCGCGATCAGCGGCTGCCGCTACGAGCGGCACTGGGTATCGAAGTCACGGCCTGGGCTCGCGAACCACGCCATGGCCGGGATTGCCTATGAAGCCCTGTCGACAGTCGGGCCGCCACGCTGGGACGAGGCCGCCAGAACGATCGCGCGGGAAATCCAGGTCAATGCCGGCGGCACTGCTACCGAAAACCCCTTTATCGACGAGCTTGAGCGGCTGATTTCGCCACAAGAGGCTGAGGCGATCCTGCGCCGCGACCTGCCGCCGTCCCAGGTGAACTCGACCTCCGACGACTACACCGACATGAGCTGGCACGCGCCGACCGCCCGCTTCTATGTCGCCCGCCCAGCGCTCCGCTCGGCGAATGGCAGCGCCTATCCCTCCTGGGTGATGAATGCGCTGGGCGGCATTCCCGCGACGATCGACCCGATGGTCATCTGCGCCGCCAAGACGGTCGCGCTGACGGCGCTGCGCCTGTTCGAGGACGAGACCGCCCGCGATGCGGCAATGGACGAGTTCACCACCCGTACCGGCGGCGGCGTCTGCGGTTCCAACTGGATCGCGCCGCTCTGCGACTACGACCCGCCGATCAACTTTCGCTGGCCGGAATATGTCACCACAGCGCGCGGCCGCGACTGGTGGATCCCAAGCAACGCATGACCTGACCAACCCTTTAGAACGAGCCCACGAGGAGAACCCGCATGACCGTCCATGACCGCATCATCGCCGAGCCGTTTTCGCTTCAACGCCGCAACCCGGCCGGCGGCACCCAGCCGCTGACCGTCTGGGGCTTCGCCAACGAAACCGACGTGTTGACCGACGTGCTGCTCGGATCGCCGAATTTCCTGCGCCACCTGTCGACCAGTTCGCTGTCGCGCAAGCACCTGCGTGAAGCCCCTTGCAACGTTCAGATCGCGCAGGCACAGCACAAGGATCTTGTCGCGGCCTACGAGCATTTCGGCGTCAACATTCACTGGCACGAGCCGACGCCGGAACTGCCGATGCAGGTCTATTCCCGCGATTCCAGCGTCATGACGCCTTATGGCGCCATTATCACCGCCATGGCCAACTGGTGGCGGCGCGGCGAGAACTACGCCGCCATCCGCACCTATGAAAAGCTCGGCATCCCGATCTACGACATGGTGACAGCCGGCACTTTCGAGGGCGGCGACTTCAATGTCATCGAGGACGGCGTGGTGCTGATCGGCTGCGGCGGCGCCCGCACGCAGGAGGAAGGCGCCCGGCAGGTGCAGGCCTGGTTCGAGAAGGAAGGCTGGGAGACACGCATTGCCTTCATCGACGAATATTACGTCCATATCGACCTGATGGTGGTGCCGATCGCCGAAAAGCTCACTGCCGTCTGCCTCGCCTGCACCGAGCCTGGCATCGTCGACTGGCTGAAGGGCAAGGGGCACGAGATCATCGACGTTCCCTTCCAGGACACGATGGCGCTCGGCTGCAACTTCATGTCGCTGGGCAAGGACCGGGTGATCGCGCCGACGTCCAGCAAGACGCTGATCGAAAAACTCAAGGCGCGCGGCTTCGAGGTCGCGGCCGTCGACATGAGCGAAATCTCCAAGACCGGCGGCGGTATCCATTGCATGGCACAGGCGCTGAAACGCGAGGCGGCCTGATAGTCGGGAAAACGGCAAAACAGCTCCCGCTCGCCGGATCGAGCACCTGGCGGGCGAGGAACCGGCCGCCGGCTACCTGGCTCTTCCATCAACAAACCGTGCCCCTGTGTCCTCGCCGCCCTTGTGAGTGTCCGTAAATGGATGAATAGTCGGACAGGGCGCCGCCCTGAAATTGCCCGCTTGCGGTTTTCAGGTCGCGCCAGAACCGAGCCGGGTTTTTTGAATGGTCAGCCCTGAACCACGCAAGAGAAGAGGTCCGATCGCCGCCTGGTTGCTGGCGCTGGACGCGTGGCTCGATTCCTCGCTCTATGAGATCGGGTTCAAGGCACGCCAGTTCTGGGAGGCCGCGACGATCTTCTCGCGGCGCTTCCGTCTCAAGGGTTGGCGCCGCGGCTTCATCGAACTTTTGAGCGAAGGTTTTACACTCGGCGCCGGCGGCATGGTGGTGATGCTGGCGCTGGCGATACCCGCTTTTCAGGACACTACCGGCGACTGGCGTGCCCAGGGCGACTTCGCCGTCACCTTCCTGGACCGCTATGGCAACGAGATCGGCCAGCGTGGCATCATCCAGCGCGATTCCGTGCCGGTCGACGAGATGCCGGACCATGTCATCAAGGCGGTGCTCGCCACCGAGGACCGCCGGTTTTTCGATCATTACGGTATCGACGTGCTCGGCCTGTCGCGCGCGATCTTCGAGAACGTGCGGGCGAATTCGGTCGTCCAGGGTGGCTCGAGCATCACCCAGCAGCTGGCCAAGAACCTGTTCCTGACCAATGAGCGCACGTTCGAGCGCAAGATCAAGGAGGCGTTCCTGTCGCTGTGGCTGGAGGCCAATCTGTCGAAGAAGGAAATCCTGCAGCTCTATCTCGACCGCGCCTATATGGGCGGTGGCACGTTCGGCATCGAGGCGGCGGCGGACTTCTATTTCGGCAAGAGCGTCAAGGACCTGAACCTTGCCGAGGCGGCGATGCTGGCCGGTCTGTTCAAGGCCCCGACCAAATACGCGCCGCATATCAACCTGCCGGCGGCGCGCGCGCGCGCCAACGTGGTGCTGTCCAACCTCGTCGATTCCGGCTTCATGACCGAAGGCCAGGTGCTGCAGGCCAGACTGCACCCGGCCGACGTCGTCGACCGCGGCGAACAGAAGAGCCCCGACTACTACCTTGACTGGGCCTTCGACGAGGTCAAGAAGATCGCCAAGCCAGGCCAGCACTCGCTGGTTGCCCACACCACCTTCGACGCCAACATCCAGAAGGCGGCGGAGGAGTCCGTCGAGTTCCACCTGCGCCAGTTCGGCAAGGAGTACAACGTCACCGAAGGGGCCGTGGTGGTCATCGAGACCAATGGCGCGGTGCGGGCGATCGTCGGCGGCCGCGATTACGGCGCCAGCCAGTTCAACCGCGCTACCAAGGCACTGCGCCAGACCGGCTCATCGTTCAAGCCCTATGTCTACGCCACGGCGATGGAACACGGCTTCACGCCGAACTCGATCATTTCTGGCGGGCCGATCAGCTGGGGCAACTGGTCGCCGCACAATTACAGCGGCGAGTCGGCGGGCAACATCACGCTGATCATGGCGATGGCCAAGTCGATCAACACCGTGCCGGTGCGGCTCGCCAAGGACCATCTCGGCATCGCGCCGATCAAGGCATTGGCGGAATCGTTTGGGGTGGAATCGCCGCTCGAAGGGCACAAGACGATGGTGCTCGGCACCTCGGGCATGACCGTGATGGACCAGGCGACGGGCTACAGCGTGTTCGCCCAGAATGGCTTCGTCGGTTCCCGGCACGGCATCACCCAGCTCGTAACCCGCACCGGCGACGTGGTGTATGACTGGACCAAGGACGCGCCGCCGCCGCATCGCGTCCTGTCCGAGCAGGCGCTGAAATCCATGAACACCATGCTGGCGGCCGTGCCGGTGATGGGCACGGCGCGGCGGGCGCAAATTCCCAACATCGTCGTCGCCGGCAAGACCGGCACCACGCAATCCTACCGCGATGCCTGGTTCGTCGGCTTTACCGGCAACTACACGGCCGCCGTGTGGCTGGGCAATGACGATTTCACCCCGACCAAGAACATGACCGGCGGCTCGCTGCCGGCGATGGTGTGGCAGCGGTTGATGGTCTACGCGCACCAGAACATCGACCTGAAGCCGATCCCGGGGATCGACAAGCCCTTCGTCGACGAGGAGGTCGCGGCCAAGGCCGCCGAGGCACAGAAGAAGAGCGAGGAGCAGGCAGCGGCCGATGCCGCCGCCGAGCGGCCGCCGGTGCTGTCCAGTCGAACCACACAGACGTTGCGGGACATGAGCCAGATGTTCCAGGCGGCCCCCAAACTCGACGCCCCCGCTCCACCCGAAACGTTGTCGGCACTGTGATATCCGCCCGCTGAGACAAGACCGACTGGCAAATCCATCACGCCTGCTTGCCACAAGGCCCCGGGCCGCGATATCCCCGAACGGCAATTCTGCGCGCACCTGGCCCTTCATGCTCAAGAACGCCTTCCTGATGCTGATTTCGCTAGCCATAGCCATTGGCGGAGGCGGTGCCAGCGTCTGGTATGCGCTGAAGATCCAGGACGGTGTCGGCGCAATCAGGATCGGCCAGTGGACTGCCTTCCCCGACATCGGCACACCGGCCGCGGACCCCTATTCCAAGGCCCGCGTGGCGCGCGAGGGCGTGCTGGCGCTTGGTCGCGCCGAGGGCCTGTCCTTCGTGGCGGAAAAGGATGCCGCCGGCGACCAGCTCAAGCGGGAATGCATCTACAGGATCGAGGGCGGATTTCCGACAGCGCGGTTCTGGACGCTTTATGCCGCCGATCAGTCGCTCGGCGTCGTCGAGACCGGCAAATCGCGGCTTGCGGCTCTTCAGTCCTACGAGGTGCTACGCCAACCGGACAATTCCGTGATTATATCCGTGGGCCATCACCCGATGCCGGGCAACTGGCTGCTGACCGACGGTTCTGGACGGATGTATTTCGTCCTGACCCTCTACGACACGCCGATCGCCAGCAGCACCGGCCTGTCAGACGTTTCGCTGCCCAGGATCGTCAAGGCGGGCTGCGATGCGTAGTTTGCGTGCCGCATTGCGCAGGCTTCTCCATGCCATCCTGCTCGGCCTCGTCGGCGCCGGCATCGTCCACATTGTCGTCCTGCTTCTGGTGCCGGAATTTTCGGAACGCGACGCCTGGTCGCGTCTCTCCATGGCTTCGGATCTCTACAAGATGAACCGGCTCGATGCCGAAGCGGGCGGCGCACCGGTGGTGAAATCGGTTGACCCGCTGTTCTACGCAACGGCCTGCCGCTTCGACCTCGAGGAAGGAATGGTCCGGATCAAGGCGCCGGGGGACGTCCCGTTCTGGTCGGTGTCGGTCTATGATCGCAGCGGTCACAACATCTATTCCTTCAACGACCACACGGCGGCGGGCGGCAAGCTGGATGCCGTCGTGCTGACGCCGGCGCAGATGATCGACGTGCGCAAGGACCTGCCCGAGGATCTTCAGGGAGCGATCTTCGTCGAGGCGCCTATCGATGAAGGCATCTTCGTCATCCGCAGCTTCGTACCCGACGAGAGCTGGAAGCCGATCGTGTCGCGCTTTCTCGATCAGAGTTCCTGCGAGTTGCAGGATTTCTAAGCCGCGATCCTCGATCGCTGATCCGGAGCAGAGGGCCTGACGGACCACACCATGGCTTCAGCAAAGCTCAGTGGTGAGGGACTGCTCAGTGATGGGGGACTGGCGTCCGTGGCGATCCCGGCTTGTCCGGCCCTGCAGGCCGGGCTTCGCCGGTGCTGGACCGTTCATAACGGATGCCGGGAAATATGATCACCGCCGCCGGTATTTCGGTGGTTTGCTTGGCTCGATTGGCCGGTGCCGCACGCGGCACGAAAGACAGTACCATGCCCATGATTCGCGCATTCCTCTCGGTTTCCCCGGAGCACAACGCAACGCCTCCAAATATCATTAAGGCCGGCAGAGGGTTAACGGAGCGCTAACGGATCGCGGCTAAATTGATCTTTGTTCCCGGGTCAGTGAGTTCTGACCGAGGCAATCGCGAAACCGACATAGTCCCGGTGCGCGAGGTCGAGTGTGTATCTGGTGTCAGGCGTATCCTTCGTGTCATCTTCGGATTTCAGGCAAATCGCGATAAGGACGCAAGCGGGAAAAGCCGAAAGGCTGTTCCGCGCCGCCGTTTCCGCGTTCTGCTCTCTGACGCGGCCGTCGCGCCGGGAGATCGGCCAACTCGAAGACCTGACGCTGCCTCTGTTCGATGATGTATCCGTCGAATCGCGGCGCTTCGTGGCAGCCGCCCTTTCCGAATGCGAATACGCACCCGCGGCCCTGGTGCGGCGCCTCTGCGAGGAACCGGTCGACATTGCCGCTCCACTGCTCATCCGCTCGCGCGCCGTCAGCGACATCGACCTGATCGCGCTGATTGGCCGGCATGGGCTGCCGCATGCGCGCGCCATAGCGCGGCGCAAGGACCTGAACCCGACGATCGCCGATCTGATCAGGGCGCTCGAAAGGCCAACCCTGGTGCGGACGCGGGATCCGGAAGCTGCCCCGGCGCAGAGCCTTGTCGTGAAGGCGCAAGCGACGGCGGACAGCGCGGAAACTCAGCAGACACCCGGCGTTGCCGCCGAGAGCGCGCGGCGTAAGCTGCGCTCCATGATGCGCACCGGCGACCAAGCCTTGGCGGCGAAGGTCGACGCGTTCCCCGGTGCGGACACCTTTGTCAAACTGCGCGAGACGGCACTGACGGGAAATGCCGCGTTCTTCCACACCGCGCTGGCGGACGCTCTCGACATTGATTTTTCGATTGCGCAATCGCTGACCTTCCACCAGAACTATGCGCCGCTGCTTGCGGCGCTGCGTTCGCTCGACTTCAGCGAGGACCGGGCATTCCTGATCACTGTCGCCGTCTATCCCGGCCTGTTCCCGCATCCCCAGGCCATCCGCGCCTATCTCGACCGCTACCGCCTGCTGCATCGCGACGCGGCCCTGGACAAAGTGCGGGAGTGGAAGGCCGAAACCCTGTCCAAGACGGTTCGCGGCAAGCCACCGGCAAACGGCGACAGCCGCAGGGCCTCCAACAGCGACGAAGCCGACGCCCCCGGCCTCAGGGCGTCTTCACGGAAATAAGCTCCTCGACGGGAACGCTCCCGGCCTCGATCTCGACCACCCAGATGTCGGGATCGAATTTTTTCTCGCGCTCCAGTCTCGCATCCAGCACGGCGGCATCATTGCCGGCGGCGAGAAGGCTGAAAAACCGGTCTTCGGGCTTGGCCGAATCGTAGCTTGTCTGCGGTGCCGGCCCGTAGAGAGCCGTTTCACCCAGCCTGCCCCGCGCCAGGATGAACACGGCCCCGGCCTCCGTCGCACCGCGATTGACCACGGCGGCAAATCCGCCGGCGCCGAAAACCCGGCGCAACAGGGCCGAGACCCACAGATCAGCGGTTACGCGCATGGAAGACTCCCGACGACATGCGGGCTCTCTACCGAAATTTCCCGTGCAGGGCGAGCCGTCGTTTTCTGCCGTCAGTTGGTGAGGCCGATCTCGCGCATCTTGACGTAGACGATCTCGTCGGGCTCGCCGGTCTGCGGCAAGCCGAACAGCGACTGGAATTCCTTGATCGCCGCCTTGGTACGTGCACCGACGACGCCATCCAGTTGCATGTCGTCATTGCCGAAGGCCTTCAGCCCGGCCTGGATCTTGACGATGCGGGGGTCAGGCCCCTGCAAAGCGGCGTTCGCCTGTGCCTCGTTGGTTTGCAAGGAAACGGGAACGGCGGCTGGCGGCATGTCAGGACGAGGTTGCGGTTTCGGCACGGCAGCCGTCTTCGGCGTTGCACCCAGTTGATCCAGGAGCAGTGCGTCGATCTCGCCCGAGGCGTTCAGCCCGACCCTCTGTTGATAGGCCTGTATGGCCTTGCGCGTGTTGGGGCCGGAGATGCCGTCGACGGTGCCGGAGTAGAAATCGAGGTCCTTCAATATGCCTTGCACCTGCTCGACCACCGGGTCGCCCTTGATCGGGGCGGGCGCGGCATTGGACCGCACGATGTTGATTGTCGTCTCGGGCTCGTCGGCGGCGGCGTGCGGAAAGCCCTGGAAATTGCGTGTGGCGAAAAACGCTCCGGCGTGCGGGAAAGGCTGATACCATAGCGCATTCGCCGAGACGTAGAACAGCGTCACCAGGAATGCGGTCGATCCTCCCACCAGGACGGGATTGCGCGAAATCATGCCGCCGACGGCGATGGCGCCGTCTTGAAAGGCATTGCCGCGGCGTTTGAGCGCCTTAGCCTGTTTTGCGGAGCGAGCCATTTCCGTCCCCTTTCGCCCTCGTCACCGGCATTGTCAGCACTCCGGTCGGGTTGGCGGGGCGCCCCTTCGGCCCGCCGACCGGCAGGCTGATGGTCACCGTGGTGCCCTCGCCCGGCATGCTTTCGATCGACATGGTCCCTTCATGCAAGGCCACCAGCCCCTTCACCAGGGAAAGGCCGAGACCCGTGCCCTCGAAACGGCGGGTATAGTCGTTCTGGATCTGCGTGAAGGGTTTGCCGAGATTGGCGAAATCCTCCTCGGCGATGCCGATACCGGTGTCCCTCACCCAGAAATGCAGACGTGAGCCGATCCGCTTGGCGCCGACGACGACATCGCCGCCGTCGGGGGTGAACTTGATCGCGTTGGAAACGAGGTTGATGAGCATCTGCTGTACGGCGCGGCGATCGGCATTGATATCGCCGGCGTCAGGGGCGATCTGCGTCTGCAGGTCGATATTCTTGGCCTGCGCCTGCAGCCGCATCATCGACTGGCACATGTCTACGGCTTCTACGAACCGGAACGGCTCCGGCTCGGTGGCGTAGACGCCCGATTCGATCCTCGACACGTCGAGTATGGATGTCACGACTGCCAGCAGATGCTGGCCCGAGTCCCGCACCAGACCGACATATTCCTTCTGGCGCGGATCCTTGAAGGTGCCGAACATCTCGTGCAGCAGCATGTCGGAGAAGCCGATGATGGCGTTCAACGGCGTGCGCAGTTCATGGCTCACGACTGCCAGGAACCGGCCCTTGGCCACTTCGGCGGCGGCCGCCGTCTCATTGGCTTGCGCCAGTTCTTCGCGCAGCCGCGCGGTCTCGTCATTCTGGCGCAGGACAAGCGTGAAGACGTCGCCTTGTTTCTCGCCACGCACCAGTTCGAGCGCGAATGGCTGGTAATTGTCGGCCACAAAGCCATTTCCATTGTGGGCGCCGTTGCCACTCTGGGGCAGCCTGATGCGCAAGTCGAGGCGGCGCGACCGTGCGCCGTCACGCATGTCGGCCAGGGCGCTGAGATAGGAGACGCGGTCCGACAGGTGCACCCGATCGAAGAGGCCCGTTCCGGACAACAGTTCAGGCGGCAATTTCAGAAGCGTACGCGACTTGGCGGATGCATCCACGATCTCGCCGTGGCGGGCGACCCGCAAGACCACCGCGTCGATGATGTCTTCCAGTCGATCACCCGCATCGAGCGTATCGGCCGCGCCGGCAGTGCCGCGAAAAGCCGATATGCGCGGGATGAGGGCCAGCGCCCAGGCCAATGGCACCAGCCAATGCCAGGCGGCGATGTGCGCATCCGTGAATGGAAGGAAGGCGGCCGACAAGGACTGAAGGGCGATGGCGATGACGGCTGTCGCGCCCCCCCACAATGCCGCACGCCGTGACGCGCCGATCCACCAGGCTTCGAATGGCAACGCCAGGGCAAGCATGGCGACAGGTGAACTCAATCCGCCGGCGGCACCGATGAGACCGGCAAGGGCAAGCGCCGCCATCGCCAGGGCGATCGGCCCCGCGGCAGCCATCTTGCCGGTAGCGGCTACCAGCAGGGCGACGAACCAGCACAGGCCGAAGGCCGCGAAAATGGCGGCCATGGTCACCGCGGCGCCCATCCCCGATGTAACCAGCGTGACCGCGGCACCCGCTGCAAAAAACGGCGCGGCCAGCATCACGCCGATGAAACGGCGCTGGCGCTCGCGGTCGCTCCGTTCGAGAACGCTGGGATGAACCATGCGCTCACAACCGGCCGCTATTGCACCAGGCAATTCAGCGTATCTGGCCTCGATCGGCATCAATTCAACGCACTCGCACTCGTCGTGAACAGCTCTGCTTTTGCAGATTGTCTTGGTTGGCTTTGAAACTCGCATCCAGCGTTTAAGGAATGGATAAGGCAGGGGCCGACCAAGGCCCGCCCTGCGGCAAATATCGGGATGACGGCGGCCGAAAACCCGGTCAAATGCAGCCATAGTAAACGGAGGGTTATCCTGGCGGCCCTGTCGTCGGACCGCGGGCCAAGTCGTCGAAGCCGCTTTATTTCCTCGAAGACACAATTCATTCAACGGGATAGATGGTTATCGAATGGTGAGAAGGATCGTTCCGATATGAAACAAATCGACAGCAAAACGCTTCGTTTCGAATTTGCCTAAAATTTGAGGAAAATTCTCGGCGATCGTGCAAGCCGTCCTTCGTGCCTGTGTGTCAACATCCTGCCCATAAAAGAGGTCATGCCATATGATGCATGATCCGGTCACGACGAGAGGCAAGGCATGTTCTTCCTGATAAGAATGGCTTTCTGGTTTTCACTGGTGCTGCTGGCGCTGCCGCTGGGTGTCGGGTCCGATGAAACGGGCCAGGAAAGCGTCGGGCCGATCCAGGCCCTGTTCGCGGCGCGAGACGCCGTCGGCGACATCGCCGGTATCTGCGAACGCAAGCCCGATGTCTGCGAGACGGGCAAGTCGGCGATGCACACCATCACCGCACGCGCCAAGGAAACTGCCAAGATCGCGGCGGCCATGCTGGACGACAAGTCCGCCGGCCCCGATACCTCGACAATGACGGGCAGCGTGCCGGAAGTCGTCCTGCCTGAAACGGTCAACCTGCCGATAAACAATTAAGCCGTCTCGACGGCGCACCGCGGGCAGTCTGCCCTCTCGACGCCCGCGGTGTCCTTGTTTTTTCCGT
This sequence comes from Mesorhizobium sp. CO1-1-11, assembly GCF_020164995.1. Lineage (NCBI taxonomy): Bacteria > Pseudomonadati > Pseudomonadota > Alphaproteobacteria > Hyphomicrobiales > Phyllobacteriaceae > Mesorhizobium > Mesorhizobium sp. CO1-1-11. Next base: position 31,242 of record NZ_JAIUHE010000008.1, on the reverse strand, counting down.
GACGCGGCGCCGCCGCGTGACTATATCCGGGTCATGACGACGACGATCCAGACGATCCGCGACGACTTCTCGTTCCTTGACGAATGGGAGGATCGTTATCGTTACGTCATCGAACTCGGCGAAGCGCTGCCGCCCTTTCCCGATGCGGAGCGCAACGCCACCAACAAGGTGCCAGGTTGCGTCAGCCAGGTCTGGCTGACCACCGAACGGGGTCCGGGCGCCGACCCCGTCATCACCTTCACCGGCGATTCGGACGCCCATATCGTGCGCGGACTGGTTGCGATCATGCTGGCGCTGTTTTCCGGAAAGACGGCCAGCGAAATCCAGAAAATCGATGCGGAATCGACGCTGAAGGCACTCGGCCTCGACGAGCACCTGTCGCCCCAGCGTGCCAACGGCCTTCGCTCGATGGTCAAGCGCATCAAACGCGACGCCGAGATGGCGCTCGCCCAGACTGCCTGACCGACCTGTCGATCTTCCACCCACCCCTGAAATCAAAACGGCGCCCGAAGGCGCCGTTTGATTTCAATCCAATCTGGCAAGCAGCGACTACCGCGCCGCCTTGCGCTTGCGGCCGAGGCCCATCTTCTTGGCAAGCTGCGAGCGGGCCGCCGCGTAATTCGGGGCAACCATAGGATAGCTTGGGTCCAGGTTCCACTTTTCACGATACTGATCGGGCGTCAGATCGTAGTGGGTCATCAGGTGACGCTTGAGCGACTTGAACTTCTTGCCGTCTTCAAGACAGACAATGTAGTCGTCATGAACCGAACGCTTCGGGTTGACAGCCGGCTTCTGCTTGTCGGCAGGCGCCTGTTCGACGGTTCCGCCCACACGCCCGAGGGCGGCATGGACATCGGATATCAGGTTCGGCAGTTCGCCGACCGGCACCGGATTGTTGCTGACATAGGCAGCCACCACGTCGGCGGTGAGCTCGATCAGCGCATCATTGTTTCTGGAAGGTGTTTCGACAATATCCATGGTCTTCAGGCCCCAACAAGAGTTACGTCGGTCTGTGCCCCTTTTTACAGGCAGGGCATTGCACGAATTTGCGCAGATAGAGCTGCCACGATTCGTGTCACGGGGACATCAATGCGGCCGCAGGTCAAGTAAGTCAATTCGTTGCGCGCATTATATTTATGAATCTTGATCAACTATTCCGCGATCAGCTTCAATCTTTCGTGCATCATGTAATTTTTCGATATTTCGCCCGCCAAACCGATAAAGCCTGACGTAACGTCAGTTCACCGTTACATTCGCGATAACTCACAAATCAGGTTTCAATGCTCTCGTTTGCTTTGCCGTCGCTTCGGCAAACTTGGTTGTTCGCATCTGTCCTCAAAACCACAGGTTGCCGCTCCTCTCTGTCGGGCAGGCAACCAGGCGACATGCCCGCCGGCCGAACCAGTCGGGGCCAAAATCGATGGTCGTTCAATACGGGATGATATATCTGCCATAGGCCCAGCCGGTCACGAAGGTGCCGTTCTTGGCCGGCTCATGCCAGACTTCGCACCAGCGATAGCGAACCGTCTGCTGCTGTTTCCATGCCGGTTGATTGGCGATATCGAGCAGGTTTATGCCGCCGGTGCATCGTCCGGTCATCTGCAGGACGATCCCGTTCGGATAGGCTGCCTGCTTCTGGGATGTTCCCGACGGATATTTGCGCACATTGAGCGTGTCGCCGAACGGCACATTGGCCACTTGCCAAGCCGAAAATACGGTCGCATGAGACTGGCCGGCAAAGACCAGACTTAGCGAAGCGACGGCGAAAGCCGCAGCAATACGAGACCGAATAGTCATCTTCTCTCCCCCGGCCGTCGCATGGGCCGACACCAACTCTACGCCACGGCTCTTGAACCTGCCCTGATCGGCGTGTTCATTCGTCATTCAAGATATTTCCAGAGCGAGACGCAATGACCAGGACTTCCCGATTTCCAATCGCCAGCGCCCCTGCCCCCGAGAAAAGGCCCGTCTCGGACACGCATCACGGCATCACGCGAACCGATGAATATGCCTGGCTGCGAGCGGATAACTGGCAAGAAATGTTCAGGGATCCTTCCTTGCTCGATCCTGGGATCCGCGCCGAACTCGAAGCCGAGAATGCCTATCAGTCGACGCTGATGGCCGACACGTCAGATCTGCAAAAGCAGCTTTTCAAGGAAATGAAGGGCCGCATCAAGGAAGATGATTCTTCCGTTCCTATGAAGGACGGGCCTTATGCCTACGGCTCTTCCTTCAAGCTCGGCGGCGAGCAGCCGCGCTATTTCCGAACGCCGCGCGGCGGCGGACCCGAGCAGATCCTGCTCGACGGCGACGCCGAGGCCGAGGGCAAGGCCTATTTCCGGCTTGGCGGCGTCGATCATTCGGCCGATCATAGCAAGTTGCTATGGGCGTTCGACGACAAGGGTTCGGAATTCTACACGCTGCGTGTGCGCGACCTTGCCGACGGCAAGGAGCTGGCGGACCAGATACAGGCCACCGGCGGTTCGGGGGTCTGGGACGCGGGCAATGACGGGTTCTTCTATACGCGTCTCGACCCAAACCACCGGCCGTCGAAGGTGCTGTTCCACGCACTGGGGCAGGCCCCTGAAAACGACCGGCTGATCTACGAGGAAACCGACCCCGGCTTCTTCATGAACGTCGACGGGACCCGCAACAACCAATGGATCATGATCGGCATCAACGATCACGAGACTTCGGAATACCGCCTGTTGAGCGCCAGCGATCCATTTGCCGAGCCGAAGCTGGTTTCGGCGCGCGAGACCGGCCTTCAATATGAACTTGAGGAAGGCGGCGATATCTTCTTCGTCCTGACCAACGCGGACGGTGCCAAGGACTTCAAGATCATGACGGCGCCGGCGAGCGACCCGGTCCGCGCCAACTGGCAGGAACTGGTGCCGCATGAACCCGGCCGGCTGATCCTGTCGGTGATCGGCTTCAAGGACCACATGGTGCGGCTCGAGCGCAAGGAAGGCCTGCCGCGCATCGTCGTGCGGGATCGGGCCAGCGGCGAAGAGCATCTGATTTCCTTCGATGAGGAAGCCTTCTCGCTCGGCCTTTCAGGGTCCCTGGAATACGGCACCGAGATGATGCGTTTTTCCTACTCGTCGATGACGACACCGTCGCAGATGTTCGACTACAACATGCGCACTCGTGAGCGTGTGCTGCTCAAGACCCAGGAAGTGCCGTCCGGCCACGATCCGCATCTCTACGTCACGAGGCGGCTGATGGCGCCGGCGGCCGATGGCGAACTGGTGCCGATCTCGCTTCTGCATCACCGCGACACGCCGCTGGATGGCTCCGCGCCATGCCTGCTCTACGGTTACGGCTCCTACGGTATCACCGTGCCGGCCGCCTTCAACACCAACTGGTTCTCGCTGGTGGACCGTGGGTTCGTGTTTGCCATTGCCCACGTGCGCGGCGGCAAGGACAAGGGATATGGCTGGTACGACGACGGCAAGCGGGCGCACAAGATGAACACCTTCACCGATTTCATCGCCTGCGCCCGCCACCTCGTTGCCGAGCGCTATACCGCGCATGACCGAATCGTCGCGCAAGGCGGCTCGGCCGGCGGTATGCTGATGGGCGCCATCGCCAACATGGCGCCGGATTGCTTCGGCGGCATCGTGGCCGAGGTTCCCTTCGTCGATGTACTCACCACCATGCTCGATGCAACGCTGCCGCTGACCCCGCCGGAATGGCCGGAATGGGGCAATCCGATCGCGTCGGCCGACGATTACCTGACGATCGCCGCCTATTCGCCATACGACAATGTCGCCGCGCTCGACTATCCGCCGATCCTGGCGCTCGCCGGTCTCACCGATCCGCGCGTCACCTATTGGGAGCCGGCCAAATGGGTTGCGCGGCTGCGCGACCGCAAGAGCGGCGACAATCCGGTACTGTTCAGGATCAACATGGATTCCGGCCATGCCGGTGCCTCCGGCCGGTTTTCACGCCTGGAGGAGATCGCCTATACTTATGCCTTCACGCTGAAGGTGACGGACAAGGCATAGCTCACGGAGGAACGCCGCGATGATCGATCTGGCCACAGCGATAGCTTACATCGCGGTTGTGCTCGGCTTTGTCTTCATTCCTGGCCCGGCCACGCTGTTGACGATCGCCCGCGCAACGAGTTCGGGGACGAGAGTCGGAATCGCCACAGGCGGCGGGATCGCGGCCGGCGATGTGTTTCATACCGCCATGGCGATGGTTGGGATCTCGGCGATCATCGCCACATCGGCGACGCTGTTCAGCATCGTAAAGTATATCGGCGCAGCCTACCTCGTTTACCTCGGCATTCGGGCCATCATCGAGAAAGCGCCAACCGATCCGACCGCCGGCGCGCTTGCAAGCTCCGCCGGCAAGGCGTTTCGACAGGCTGTCCTGACCGAGGTGCTCAACCCCAAGACCGCGCTTTTCTTCCTGGCGTTCCTGCCTCAGTTCGTGCGGCCCGAAAACGGATCAGTGATGGTTCAATTGGCCGTATTGGGGATCATCTTCGTCATGCTGGGGCTTTTCAGCACGGTCGTGTTTGCCGTGAGCGCAGGGCGGCTCGGCAGTTTCCTGCGCCGAAATCCGACAGTGCTGAAATGGCAAGGCAAGGTTGTCGGCGGCATCTACTGCGCCCTGGGTGTCCGCCTCGCCTTGCAAGAGCGCTGAGGCCAGGCGACCCACGTCTGCTGGCAGGCCTGATGATCATCACTTTTGAATTCCGCGCGGCTCATTTCCGCTCGCAATTGCGACGGTCGCGCGCTACCCAAGGCACGGTTTTCCCGGGCACGAAGTCCGCACTTGCACAAGGGTCCATTATGCTGCTCGTCGACGTCTATCTCGACAAATCGCCGATCCAGGGCATCGGTGTGTTTGCCAAGAACCATATTGCCAAGGGCACGCTGGTCTGGAAGCTCGACCCCCGGTTCGATCGGATCATCGACGTCGAGACCTATGAGAGCGAAACCGGGCCGGTGAAGAACTACCTCGACCGCTATTCCTACCCCGACCGTCGCGATCCCGCCTATATCGTCTTCGAAGCCGACGACGCCCGCTACATGAACCATGACGACGAGCCGAATTGCGATGTCTCGTCGCCCGAGGAGACCTACGCCTTGCGCGACATCGCGCCTGGCGAGGAGATGACCTGCAACTACAACCTTTTCTTCGAAACGGGCTTCGATTTCCTCGGCGATCGCCACCTGCAGTCCGAGGATTAGTTCGTACTTTTCTTGCGCGCCGGATAGCCGTTGGGATGCGGCGGCACCGCCTTCAGATAGGCAGCAATCGCCGCACGGTCGTCCGCCGTCAGCTCGGCCATGTTGCGCTGCACGTCGACCATGGCGCCGCCGACGGAATCGAAATCCGGCGTGAATCCAGTTTCGAGGTAGTTTGCGATGTCGGACGCGGACCAGCTGCCGATACCTCCCTCGCCCGAAGTGATGTTCGGCACGACGCCCGAGCCCTCGGCGGCCACCGCACCGGCCAGCCATTCGCTTTTCCTGGTGCCTCCAGCGAGGTCGCGCGGCGTGTGGCATTCGCCGCAATGGCCCGGTCCTTCGACCAGGTAGCGGCCTGCCATCACAGGGTCTGGCGCGCCATCAGGCAGGGGCACGACAGGCTTGTCACTGAGATAGAGCCGCTTCCACAGGCCAATGCCGCGCCGGATGCTGAACGGGAACGCCAGCGAATTGCCGGGCGCCTTGCCTGCGACGGCGGGAAGCGTCTTCAAGAAAGCGTAGAGGTCGGCGACATCTGACGGTTTCATGCGAGCATAGGAGGCATAGGGGAATGCCGGATAGAAATGCTCGCCCGAAGGCGACACACCTTTCAGCATGGCGTTAGCGAGATCCCCGGCCGACCATGCGCCGATGCCGTCCTTAGGATCTTGCGAAATATTGGGCGGAACAAAGATCCCGAATGGCGTCTTGAGTTCGAGCCCGCCTATGAGCTGAAGCCGTGCATCGCCCTGCGACCCGGGCTTGGCATGGCAGGAGGTGCAGCCGCCGGCATAGAAGATGCGCTTGCCCCGGGCAACATCGCCTGGGCCGAGTTGCGCCAGGGTCGCCGCATCAAGCGTGACCGGTGCCGACAGCAGCCACCCCGCCGACGCGCCGGCGACGCCCAGGACGAGGGCCGCGCCGACGAGCTTCTTCAGCCATGCCATGGCTGGCGATCAGCCCTTTTTGACCCTGTAGCCCTGGTGGCAGGTACCACAGTCCGAGCCGATGGTGCCGATCTGCGTCTTCAGCGCATCGACGTCGGCCGGAGCCGCCGCGACCGCAGCCTTGACATCGGCGAGATACTTGTCCTCGGTCGCCTTGAAGCCGGCCATGTCTTCCCAGATTTTTGGCGCCGCCGTGGTGTCGCCGGTGTCGGTGCCCTTCGGGAACAAGGCCTCTACGTCGAAGTTCTCGGCATTTGCCTGCAGTGCCTGCAACTGCGTCAGCACCGCGGCGGCATCAAAGGGCTCCTCGCCCTTGACCACTTTCGACAGGCCGCCGACGATCTTTCCGCGTTCCTTCATCAGAGCCTGCCGATCGAGGATCGGATCGGCAAAGGCCGCCGATGCGGCGAGTGCGAGCATGGAGATGGCGATGACAAGCTTTCTCATTCATTTGGCTCCGTGGTGAAGGCATTTCAGGACAGGACGTTAACGGATGCGGGAGGTGGAATATTCCCATTCTCCCGCATGAAATTGCATGACCCTAGCCGTGGGGTTCGAGACGAAAAGAAAAGGCCCGGGAGTGCCGGGCCTTTCGGAAGATTGATCAGGCATTCGCCTTTTCGTAGAGTTCAAGCACGTGATCCCAGTTGATCAGGCTATCTACGAAGGCCTCGAGGTATTTCGGCCGGGCGTTGCGATAATCGATGTAGTAGGAGTGCTCCCAGACGTCGACGCCGAGGATCGGCGATGCGCCATGAACCAGCGGGTTCTCGCCGTTCGGCGTCTTCGATATCGCCAGCTTGCCGTCCTTGACCGAAACCCAGGCCCAGCCCGAACCGAACTGCGTTGTGCCGGCGGCAATGAAATCAGCCTTGAACTTGTCGTAACCGCCGAGATCGCTGTCGAAAGCCTTCTGCAGCGCGCCAGGGAGCTTGTTGCCGCCGCCGCCCTTCTTCATCCATTTCCAGAAATGGATGTGATTGTAGTGCTGGGCAGCATTGTTGAAGAGACCGGCATTCTTGCCGAACGATTGCTTGACCACCTCTTCGACCGAAAGATCGCCAAGGCCGGCTTCGGCGGCGAGCTTGTTGCCGTTGTCGACATAGGCTTTGTGATGCTTGTCGTGGTGATACTCCAGCGTCTCTTTGGACATATAGGGCTGCAGGGCCTCATAGTCGTAGGGCAGAGCGGGCAATTCGAAAGCCATAGGTAGTACTCCCTCGTGGAAAATCCGGTGTGGATACCGGAGTAAGATAGGTCGGGATTGAGCTGGAGCAACTCCGGAAGTGAAGCGCCGGTTCCCTTTCTAAGCGGGTTCCCGGGAACTGTCACACGCTTTTCCTGTGACCAGCCGCGCGCAGACAAAAGGCGGGCTATCTCAGCCAGCCGAGGTCGAATGCGCCCACTCCCAATAGAGTTCACGTGCCTTCTTGGCCACCGGGCCGGGTTGCATATCACGGCCCTCCATGCGGGTGACCGGCACCACCTTGGAGTGGTTGCCGGTCGAGAAGATTTCGTCCGCTTCGAGGAAATCCCGCACCGACAGCGTCTTTTCAGTCGTCGTGAACCCATAGTCGCCAAGCAGCGTCATCGTGCGCGCGCGGGTAATGCCGGACAGGAAGGTTCCGTTCGGCGCCGGCGTCAGCACATGGCCGTCCTTGACCAGGAAGATGTTCGAGCTTCCGGTCTCCGCGACATTGCCCAGCATGTCGAGCACAAGCGCGTTGTCGAAGCCGCGCGCCTTGGCCTCGAGGATGGCGCGGCCGTTGTTGGGATAGAGGCAGCCGGCCTTGGCGTTGGTCGGCATGGTTTCGATGGTCGGGCGCCGGAATGGCGACACGGTCACCGAAAAGCCGGTCGGTGAGATCATCGGCGATTCATAGAGGCAGAGGCAGAAACGGGTCGAGGCGGGATCGGCCGGCACGCCCATGTAGCCGCCATGCTCGGCCCAGTACATCGGCCTCATGTAGACCGCCGTCTTGCCGTCGAATTTCTTCAATCCGTCCCAGGTCAGCCCGACGATCTGCTCGGGCGTCATGTTCGGCGCCAGCCCAAGCCCGATCGCCGAGGCATTGACGCGTGCGGCATGGAGTTCGAGATCTGGCGCCACGCCTTCGAACCAGCGCGCCCCGTCGAACACGCTGGTGCCGAGCCACATGGCATGGCTGCGCGGCCCCAGAATGGCGACATTGCCTTCGTACCAATCGCCATCGACGAAAGTCCATGTCGCGGATTGCGCCGCCGCCGCCAGTGTCATCGCGTTTTCCCGTTCCGGTCAATCTTGTGTGACAACATTGGATGATGCTTTGACCGCCGCCGTCAACCAGCATCGGGGAGTTTTGTTGAGGCCAGCGACGGGTGCGCTGCAATCAAGGCTTGCACCTTGTCCCGCCTCGCCTCAAAACTGTTGCCATGCAATACGCCGCCTACGTGTTCGACGCCTATGGCACGCTGTTCGACGTGCACGCCGCCGTGCGCCGCCATGCGGACGCGATCGGCCCGGACGGCCAACTCCTGTCCGAAATCTGGCGCGCCAAACAGCTCGAGTATTCCTGGGTTCGCACGCTGATGGGCGCCTATGCCGATTTCTGGCAGCTGACCGAACAGGCGCTGGACTTCGCCTTGCGCAAGGTCCCTTCGGCCGATCCGAGCCTCAAGGCGAAACTTCTGGAAGCCTACTGGCGGCTGGACTGTTATCCCGAAGTGCCGGCCGTGCTGAAAGCGCTCAAGGCTTCGGGCGCCAGGCTGGCGATCCTCTCCAACGGTTCGCCCGAAATGCTGCAGGCAGCGGTCAAGTCGGCGGCACTCGACCAGGTCCTGGACGACATCTATTCGGTCGATGCGGTGCGTCGCTTCAAGACCGATCCTGTTGTCTACGACATGGTCGCCACCGGATGGCGCCTCTACCCCGGCGCGGTCTCCTTCCAGTCCTCCAATCGCTGGGACATTGCGGGCGCCACCAAATTCGGCTTCCGTACGGTCTGGATCAACCGCTCCAACCAGCCGGAGGAATACCAGGACTTGCCACCGGCCCTGATCCTGCCATCGCTGGAGGCACTCGTATCCGGTGCCTAACTGACCTGTGGCCCCAGCGCCACAGTGGCGGCGCAGTCACACCTTCGCCTTTGTTTGTCCACGTTCGAGCCAGAATCGGAACCGCCTATCGCCTCAGGTGTTGTCAGGCACCCGCAGCGAACGTCGCGTGTTGACGCTTTGTTGCGATTTGAGTCTTAAAGAAGGCAGCCATGTCCATAACCGAAATCGAATCCTATCGCCTGAGCCGTCGCGGCTTCCTCAACGCCGCAGCCCTGGGCGCCGCCTCGATAGCGGTTTCCGCATGCGCCACCACCGGACCGGGACCAGTCGAGCCGCCGCCGCCACCAACGTATGTCGAGCCTCCGCTCGCCGACTATGCGTCGATGTACGCTGCGGTCAACGATGGCGGTTTCGATCTGCCGGCCATCCCCGTCGACAGGATCGATCCGCAGTTCCTGCGCCAGATCGTACCCGACCCGACCGGGCAGAAGCCGGGGACCATCGTCGTCGATACGACAGGCCACTTCCTCTATCTGGTTCGCCCGGGCGGCCAGGCCATTCGCTATGGTGTCGGCCTTGGCCGCGCCGGCTTCGAATGGTCGGGCGACGCCGTCGTCCAGTGGAAGCAGAAATGGCCGAAGTGGACGCCGCCGGATGAGATGATCGCCCGCCAGCCGGAATTGAAGCAGTACAGCGCCGACAATGGCGGCATGCCCGGCGGCCTAAAGAACCCGCTCGGCGCACGTGCGCTCTATCTCTTCCAGGGCAATGTGGACACGCTCTATCGCCTGCACGGCTCGCCGGAATGGCGCTCGATCGGCAAATCGGTGTCGTCGGGCTGCGTGCGCCTGATGAACCAGGACATTATCGACCTTTATGACCGCGTGCCCTCGAAGACGCCGGTCATCGTGACCAGCGACGCTCGCCAGCCGATGGTGGCGACGGCCAACCACAAGGCGATCCCGATCGATGCCGGCGTGCCGGATGGATCGGTGCTGCTCGGCCCAGTCAAAGCGGTCACGAACGCGATCTTCTGAGTTTCACGGGGCTTCTGAGTTTCAGGGGGCTTCTGAGTTCAGGGGGCAGCAGCGTTGCCGCTGCCCTGATCTACCGTCCCCGCGACAAACTACCCAGAATCCCGCGCACAATGGCACGTCCGACCGACGAGCCGATCGAGCGCACCACCGACTTGATCGCGGCCTCGGCCACCGTCTGGCGATTGGAGGGGCGCGGCGCAGGCGCGCGCCGGCCACCGGACTGCGGCGCGGGATCGTCATTGCCGAAGCCTGGAATGGTCCAGCGCGAGCCGCCGGTGCCGGTCTGCTGCGCCTGCGCCTCGGCGTCCTGCGCCTGCTTTGCCTTCTTCTGCAGCATTTCGAAGGCCGATTCGCGATCGACAACCTGGTCATACTGGCCGGTGACCGGGCTTTCCCCGATCAGCTTCTGCCGCTCGGCAGGGGTGATGGGTCCAAGCCGCGATGACGGCGGACGGATCAACGTGCGCTGGACCATGGACGGAATGCCCTTGGCCTCCAGGGTAGAGACCAGGGCCTCGCCGGTGGCGAGCTGGGTGATGGCGGTGGCGCAGTCGAAATCCGGATTGGGCCGGAAGGTTTCGGCCGCCGTCCTCACCGCCTGCTGCTCGCGGGGCGTGTAGGCGCGCAGCGCGTGCTGCACGCGGTTGCCGAGCTGGGCCAGGACCTTTTCGGGGATATCCAAGGGGTTTTGCGTGACGAAATAGACGCCGACGCCTTTCGAGCGGATCAGGCGGACCACCTGCTCGACCCGGTCGATCAGCACCTTCGGCGCCTCGTCGAACAAGAGGTGCGCCTCGTCGAAGAAGAACACCAGCTTCGGCTTGTCGGGGTCGCCAACCTCCGGCAGTTCCTCGAACAGCTCCGACATCAGCCAGAGCAGGAACGTCGCGTAGAGGCGCGGATTCATCATCAGCTTGTCGGCGGCCAGCACGCTGATGGCGCCGCGACCATCGCGGGTGGTGCGCATGATGTCGGCAATGCGCAAAGCCGGCTCGCCGAAGAAGTTCGCCGCGCCCTGCTGCTCAAGTACCAGCAGCGTGCGCTGAATCGCCCCCACCGACGGCTTGGTGACGTTGCCATAACGGGCGCTGATTTCCTCGGCGCGCTCCGCGATGTTGGCGAGCAGCGCCTGCAGGTCCTTGAGGTCGAGGAGAAGAAGGCCCTCTTCATCGGCAATGCGGAAGGCAATGTTCATGATGCCTTCCTGCGCGTCGGTCAGGTTCATCAGCCGCGACAGGAGCAGCGGGCCCATTTCCGAAATGGTGGCGCGGATGGGGTGGCCCTGCTCGCCGAACAGATCCCAGAAGATGACGGGAAATTCCTGGAAGTCGTAAGGGTCGAGCTTGACCTGTTCTGCCCGCTTGACCAGGAAATCCTGGGCGGTGCCTATCATGGCGATACCGGAAAGGTCGCCCTTGATGTCGGCGCAGAAGACCGGAACGCCGGCGTTGGAAAATCCCTCGGCCAGGATCTGCAAGGTGACGGTCTTGCCCGTACCGGTGGCGCCGGTCACCAGGCCATGGCGATTTCCGTATTGCAGCAGCAGGTTTTCGGCGCGCTGATAGCTGTCGTCGGGCTTGCGGCTGGCGCCGATAAAAATACTGGTGTCGTCAGCCATAGCTCGGGTCTCCGCAAAACTGATGTGTCTAAAGCCAGCCTGTGCCCGAAGGTATAGTGAGGCTGCCGGACAGCGACAATGACAATTGTCCAAGGCGGGGCCAATCATCCAATCAGGGCTATCGTCCAAATCGGACCAATCGCCAAAATCGGATTTTGGAACTTGCGGATTTCGATGGTGTTTGGCAATCGTCCATGGTCCGTCCACGCAAGCGACCTATATCAGGTGGATCGAATATCAGGTGGTCGAATTCAAGCCTGGGCGTGCATTGCGATAACTGACCGGGGACCGTAGATTAGGCTGCCCGGGCTGGTGCGGCCACATAGAACGAGGACGATGAATGGGCGCCGGAGCCTTGACCAGGGATGTTGAGCCAACGAATGCGGAGCGTCAGCGATGGCTGACCCTGGCGGGAAAAGCGTTGGCCGGCGCCTCCTTCGAGGAACAGCTGGTCTCGCATACCGACGACAATATCCGCGTCGAGCCGCTCTATGAACGCGCGGCCGGAACGGAACCGATCGTGCGCGCCAATCCTCAATCGCCGTGGATCGTCAGCCAGCGCGTCGACGACCCCGATGTCGGACGCGCCAAGAGGCAGGTCCTGGAAGATGTCGCCCAGGGCGCGACGGGATTGTCGCTTGTCTTCGAGGGCGCCCCGAACGCGTTTGGCTACGGCCTGCCGAGGACGGCGCAGGCGCTTGAGACGGTGCTGGAGGGCGTGCCCCTCAACCGGGTCCAGATCCGTATCGACACCCACCCCTGGAGCCGCCCCATGGCCGACTGGCTGGTGGCGTTCCTGAGCAAGCGCCGCTCCGATCCGGCAAAGCTCAACCTGTCTTTCGGCATCGATCCGGCTGCTATCCTCGCCGGCACCGGCCGGCTGCGCATGTCGATCGAGGCGCTGCAGGAGTCCATGCCGCAATCGCTGGCGCATTTCTTCTCGATGGGCGTTCCGGGTGTGCTTCTGGAGGCAGACGGTCGCGTCTTCCACAATGCCGGCGCCACGGAAGCGCAGGAACTCGGCATCATGCTGGCCTCGGCGGTCTCGTATCTGCGAATGTTCGAGAAGGCGCGGCAGCCGCTCGTCTATGCCGCGCCTCATATCGGTTTCGCGCTCAGCGTCGACCAGGACCAGTTCCTGTCGATGGCCAAGGTGCGAGCCCTGCGCAGGCTGTGGGCACGGGTGCAGGAGGCCTGCTCGATCCCCAATTCCACGGCCAACATCCATGCCGAGACATCATTTCGCATGATGACGGCATTGGATCCCGAAACCAACATCCTGCGCACGACGATCGGCTGCTTCGCCGCGGCGGCGGGAGGCGCCGATTCGATCTCAATCCTGCCGCATACGATCGCGCACGGCCTGCCGGCCGCCTTTGCCCGCCGCGTCGCGCGCAACGCGCAGCTGATCATGGCCAATGAAAGCCATGTCGATCATGTCGCCGATCCCGCCTATGGCTCCGGCGCCGTCGAAGCGCTGACCTCAGACCTTTGCGAAGCCGCGTGGGCGGAATTACAGGCCATCGAGGCTGAGGGTGGCGTGCTGTCCAGCCTTCGGGACGGACATATCCAGCAGCGCGTCCGCAACGCCGCCGCCCATCGCGCCATAGCCTTCAAGTCAGACGAGCGGGCCATTGTCGGCGCCACGCTTTATCCGTTGAAAAGCGAGCGCCCGGTCGAGACGCTGGACGCAGAGAAGCGACCTGCCTTCACCGAGGGCGTCGTCCTGTGCGAAGCGTTGTCTCCGGTCCGCATCGATCAATCCATCGGGGCCGCTTCTTGATTCCGGATTTCAGTCAGATCGGCTGGGTGCCGCCGCGCCGCGCGCCTGTCGAGGTCAAGGGACAGCGAACAACGCCGGAAGGCCTTGTCGTCAAGCAGCTGTACAGTCAGGGCGACCTCAAGGGATTGTCGCATCTCGACACCTATCCGGGCCTGCCGCCCTTCGTGCGCGGCCCCTACCCGACCATGTATGTCCAGCAACCCTGGACCATCCGGCAATATGCCGGTTTTTCGACCGCCGAAGAATCCAACGCCTTCTACCGGCGCAACCTTGCCGCCGGCCAGAAAGGCCTTTCGGTTGCCTTCGATCTCGCCACGCACCGCGGCTATGATTCGGACCATCCGCGCGTCGCCGGCGATGTCGGCATGGCGGGTGTGGCTATCGATTCCATCCTCGACATGCGGCAATTGTTCGACGGCATTCCGCTCGGCGAGATGACCGTGTCGATGACGATGAACGGCGCGGTGCTGCCGATCATGGCGCTCTACATCGTGGCGGCGGAAGAGCAAGGCGTCGCGCAGAAGGATTTGGCCGGGACCATTCAGAACGATATTCTGAAGGAGTTCATGGTCCGCAACACCTACATCTATCCGCCGAAGCCCTCGATGCGGATCGTCTCGGACATCTTCTCCTACACCTCGAAGAACATGCCGAAGTTCAACTCGATATCGATCTCCGGCTATCACATGCAGGAGGCCGGCGCGACCGCCGACCTGGAGCTCGCCTATACGATCGCCGACGGGATCGAGTATGCCCGCGCCGGCGTCGCGGCGGGGCTCGACATCGACCGTTTCGCGCCGCGCCTGTCGTTCTTCTGGGCAATCGGCATGAATTTCTTCATGGAAGTGGCCAAGCTCAGGGCCGCACGCCTGTTGTGGGCGACGCTGATGAAAAAGAACTTCGCGCCAAAGGACGAGCGGTCGCTGTCCCTGCGCACCCATTGCCAGACCTCCGGCTGGTCGCTGACGGCACAGGATCCCTACAACAACATCATCCGCACCATGATCGAGGCGATGGCCGCGACCCAGGGGCATACCCAGTCGCTGCACACCAACTCGTTCGACGAAGCAATGGCGCTGCCGACCGACCATTCGGCGCGCATCGCCCGCAACACGCAACTCGTCCTGCAGAAGGAATCCGGCACCACGCGCATCATCGATCCGTGGGGCGGTTCGGCCTATCTCGAACGGCTGACACACGATCTGGCGGCGCGTGCGCTCGCCCATATCGAGGAGGTTGAGGCTCTCGGCGGCATGGCGGCGGCGATCGAAAAGGGCATACCCAAGCTGCGCATCGAGGAAGCAGCGGCCCGCACGCAGGCGCGCATCGATTCCGGCGAGCAGATGCTGGTCGGCGTCAATGCGCATCGCCCCGGAACCGATATCGAGGTCGACGTGCTGAAGATCGACAATGCCGAGGTCAGGGCCCGGCAACTCTCGAAGCTGCAACGGCTGAAGGGCACGCGCGACGTCGCTGCCGTCGAAAGCGCGCTAGATGCGCTGACCCGTGCCGCACAGAGCGAGGACAACCTCCTGGAGTTCGCCATCCGCGCCGCGCGCGCCAATGCCACTGTCGGCGAAATCTCGTTCGCCCTGGAAAGAGCTTATGGCCGCCATGTGGCCACGGTGCAGACCATTTCCGGTGTCTACCGCAAGGCGCTTGGCGACAGTCCGGTGATCGACCGCCTGCAGGACAAGCTCGGTGCCTTCGAAAACAAAAACGGCGGCAAGCCGCGCATCCTCGTGGCCAAGATGGGACAGGACGGCCACGACCGCGGGCAGAAGGTGATCGCCACGGCCTTCGCCGATCTCGGCTTCGACGTTACCGTCGGCGCCATGTTCCAAACGCCGGAAGAGATCGCGAAACTGGCTGTCCAGAATGACGTCCACATCATCGGCGCCTCATCGCTGGCAGCGGGTCACCTGACGCTGATCCCAGAATTGCGCGACACGCTGAAGAAGCTCGGCCGCGGCGACATGCTGATCGTGGCCGGCGGCGTCATCCCGCCGCAGGACTATGATGCGGTGCTGCAAGCCGGCGCGGCGGAAATCTTCCCGCCGGGCACGGTCATTCCGGAAGCGGCGGAGCGGCTGCTGGATCGGCTGCTATCCTCGTGACGAATCTGTTATAATATCTGTTGCAACACCCGGCGCACCGCGTTATAATTAGCGTTGCAACAGGATGTTTCATCATGAACACCACAATTCGCAAGATCGGGAATTCGGACGGCGTGATTCTGCCGAAAGAGCTTCTCGATCGATTGAATCTCAAGACAGGCGACAACGTGGTCGTCGTCCAGGAAGGTCAAGAGCTTCGCTTGCGCCGATTGGAAGATTCTGCCGAAGAATTCGAGCGCAAGATGAAGGTAGCGCGCGAGCGGATGAGGAAATACGAGGTTGCCTACCGCGCGCTCGCAAAATGACGGCACATCATTCGCGAGAGTTCGTGGAGGCGATGCATGCCGAGCAGTTGCGTCTTCACGGCGGCGCGTCGGGTATCCGCGATGAAGGCCTGTTGGAATCGGCGCTCGCACGTCCGCAACAGAAAGAAGCATACGGCGAGCCGGATCTGAGCGAACTCGCTGCCGCCTATCTCTTCGGCATCGCAAAGAACCATCCGTTCGTCGATGGGAATAAGCGCACGGCTTTCGCTGCGGCCGACTTGTTTCTCTATTTCAACGGATTAAGCATCGAAGCCGAACAGGAGGAGGTCATCCAATTGGTGATGATGGTCGCTGCCGGCGAGATAGACGAAGCGGGTGCGGCCGCATTCTTCCGCGAGCATGTCGTCAAGCTTGAAGACTAACTCTCCGAGAGCTTGACGATCTCCCACTCCTTGCCGTTGACGCTGGCCACGTCGCCAACCTTCTTGCCGAACAGCGCGACCGCCATAGGCGAGACGTGCGAGATGCTGCCCTTGGCCGGATCGGCTTCATCCTCGCCGACAATCTTCCAGTGCACCTTCCTGCCGTCGTCACTTTGCAGCGTGACACCCATGCCGAAGCGGACGACATCGCTGCCGGGCTCCGGCACGGAAAGCTCGGCACTCTCGCGTCGCGCGGTCCAGTAGCGCAGATCGCGCGACACGACCGCGATGCGCTCGCGGTCGGCTTTCCGCTCCGCTTTCGCCATGATATCGCGCAGATCGGCCAGATTGTCGTCGATCTGCGCCAGGCCGCGCTCCGTCACCAGGTTCCGGTGCGTGCTGATCGGCCGCTCGCCAACACCGGCGATCGCGTTTTCGCTGTCTTCTTCGCGGGTAAAAGCTCTGCTCATCCCCTGAACTTAGGCGCCGAGTGGCTGCCCGACAAGTCATTGCCGCCGAGAAGAGGCGCGTTGAACGTCTGGCATGATTCCTGCGGTGTCGGGGCGGAACACTGGGATTCTGTGCCGATGTTGAACAGACGAACCCTGCTGACGCAGACCACCTGCTTTGCCGTCATGGACCTCGCGCTCGGCAAGGCGGCGGCCGCCCGCCTGACCGGCATCGAGAAAGCCTCGATGCGCGGCTCGATCAACGCCACCGAACTTGGCGTCCAGCCCGGTACGTTTGACGACCAGAGCAAGGCCTTCGCCAAGCTGCTGCGCGACGCGAATGGCCGTGACATGCCGGTCTTCCTGCCGCCCGGCACCTATGTGGTGTCCAATCTCTCGCTGCCTGGTCGCGTGCGTCTTTCCGGCGTGCCGGGCGCGACGCGGATCGTCTATGGCGGCGACGGCCATTTGTTCATGGCCGAACAGGCCGACCATATCGAACTCAGCGGACTGGTTTTCGACGGCGCGAACCGCTCTATGGGCGACTACGCGCAAGGACTGCTCGATCTGCGCCGGGTGGCGCATCTCGTGGTTGACAACTGCCAGATCACGGGCAGCGGCAAGAACGGGCTGGCGCTGGAACACGCCGCGGGCCTGATCGAGCGTTCGGACATATCGGGGGCGGCGGACGCCGGCATCTATTCGGTGGAGGCCGCAGGGCTGGCGATATCAGGCAACACCGTCTCCGATTGCGCCAATGGCGGCATCCTAGTGCACCGCTGGCAAGCTGCGGAAGACGGCACCATGGTCACCGGCAACCGCGTCGAACGCATTGGCGCGCGCAGCGGCGGCACCGGCCAGAACGGCAACGGCATCAATGCCTTCCGCGCCGGCAATGTCGTCATCTCGGGCAATGTGGTCTCCGACTGCGCCTTCTCGGCGATCCGGGCCAACAGTTCCAGCAATTTGCAGATATCGGGCAACACCTGCTCGCGCTCGGGCGAGACCGCGGTCTATTCCGAGTTCTCGTTCGAAGGTGCTGTCATCTCCAACAACATCGTCGACGGCGCGGCCAACGGCATCTCGATCGTCAACTTCAACGAAGGCGGCCGCATGGGTATCTGCTCCGGCAACATCGTGCGCAATCTGTCGACATCAGGCCCCTATACCGCGGATCCACCCGGCTTCGGCGTTGGGATCGCCGTCGAGGCCGACACCGTCGCTTCCAACAACGTCATCGAGAACGCGCCGCTCTACGGCATGTCGATCGGCTGGGGGCCGTATCTGCGCAACGTCGTGGCCACCGGCAACATCATTCGCAAGGCAGGCACCGGCATCGTCGTCAGTGTGGTCGAAGGTGCCGGCACGGCCGTCATCTCCGACAACGTCATCGATGGCGCGTCGAACGGAGCGGTTGTCGGCCAGCGCTGGGCCGAGCCGGTGACATCAGACCTCACCCAGACCAGCCGCAGCGGCTATGCGCACCTGACCGTGGAGCGCAACCGCGTCAGCTGATTACCGCCTTCAATTCAGGGCCGGCGTCGGCCTCAGCGCCCCGACCTTGGCGCCAATCCGGCTTTCGATAGGCGCATTCCCCAGTTCGAGCAGCTTCGCCGCCAAGGCCTCGTCCGCCCGCAGCAGCCTGGCGAGGACCGCGGCGGCGATTGCATCGCCGGCGCGCCCGGCACCGTCATCGCATTTGACCGCGATGCCGAGGCCGAGTTCCGGAATTGCGGCACAATGGACGCCCTCGGCCCCGCCTTTGGCGAAAATTCGCCTCGGAGCGGCTTCCATCAGCAACAGGTCCGCGCGGCCGGTGCCGGCCACGAAGAACGGCTCCGCCATGCAGGCCGAAAGCAGCCGCTTCGCGGCCTTCGCCCGCTCCGGGCCAAAGCCTTGGGCCGTGGCCATGCGAGCAAAGCCGAGCGCGAAACTCCTGAGCGGCACCGCATAGGTCGGAATCGAGCAGCCGTCGACCGCGCGTGCGTCGGGGCCGTGGACAGCGCCGGTGACTGCCTGCATGGCGTCGCGCACCATTTCCTGCAGGGCGTGATCCGGTCTGACATAGCCGCGATGCGCGATGCCCAAATGGACGCAGGTACAGAGGAAACCGGAGTGCTTGCCGGAACAATTGTTATGCAACGCATTCGGTGAGCCGCCGGCACGCGCGAGCGCAATCTCCGCGTCATGGTTCGAGGGCCAGTGGACCCCGCATTCGAGCGCCGACCCGTCCAGCCCGGCCCTGGCCAGCATGGACCGCGCCAGTTCGACATGCGCCGGCTCGCCGGAGTGGGAGGCACAGGCCAGCGCCAGTTCGCGGTCACCGAAGCCATAGGCATCCGCGGCACCCGTTTCGACAAGCGGCAGGGCCTGGATCGCCTTTACGGCGGAACGCGGAAAGACCGGCTTCGACGTATCGCCGATCTCCAGCACCGGCTTGCCGTCGGCATCGAAGACGGCGACGGCGCCGCGATGGGCGCTCTCGACAATGGCGCCGCGCAAAACTTCGATCAGAACCGGATTTGCCATGTTACCTCCCGCGAATGCCGGGGCGGTTTACCTGATCCGGTCGAGAATGGAAACGTAGTTGGCGACCGCCGCACCGCCCATGTTGAAGATGCCGCCGAGTTTCGCGCCCGGCACCTGGATGCCGCCGGCTTCGCCGACAAGCTGCATGGCGGTCAAGACATGCATGGATACGCCGGTGGCGCCGATCGGATGGCCCTTGGCCTTCAGTCCGCCGGAGGGATTGACCGGCAGGCGGCCGTCTTTTGCCGTTGTGCCATCCAGCGCCAGTTTGGCGCCCTCACCCGGCTTGGCCAGTCCCATCGCTTCATACTCGATCAATTCGGCGATAGTGAAGCAGTCATGCGTTTCGACGAAGGAGAGATCGTCGAGCGTTACGCCGGCGTTCTTCAGCGCGCGGGTCCAGGCCTGTTCGCAGCCTTCGAAGGTCAGGATGTCGCGCTTCGACATCGGCAGGAAATCCTGCACATGCTCGTTGGCGCGGAAGGCGACCGCGCGGCGCATCTTCAGCGCCGTTGCCGTGTCGGCAAGGACAAGGGCAGCGGCGCCGTCGGAGACCAGCGAGCAGTCGGTACGCTTCAAGGGTCCTGCGACGAACGGGTTTTTCTCGCTCTCCTGCCGGCAGAAGTCATAGCCGAAATCCTTGCGCATCTGCGCATAGGGATTGTCGACGCCATTCTTGTGGTTCTTGGCAGCGATCATGGCGAGCGCATCCGACTGGTCGCCATAGCGCTGGAAATAGGCCTGCGCGATCTTGCCGAAGACGCCGGCGAAGCCGGCTGGCGTGTCGCCGTCCTCGGGCAGATAGGAAGCTTTCAGCAAATTCTTGCCGATTTCGGGCCCGGGCGTCGTCGTCATCTGCTCGGCGCCAACCACCAGCACGATGCGGGCGGCGTTTGCATCAATGGCGCGGATACCTTGCCTGACCGCCGCCGAACCGGTGGCGCAAGCGTTCTCGACGCGTGTCGCCGGCTTGAAGCGCAGCCGGTCGTCCGCCTGGAGAACCAGGCTTGCCGTGAAATCCTGCGCCGAAAAACCGGCATTGAAATGGCCGAGCAAGATCTCGTCGACCTCGTCCGGGCCAATGCCGGCATGGTCGAGCGCGTCCGTCGCGACCTTGACGATCAGGTTTTCGAGCGTCTCGCCCTCAAGCTTGCCGAAGCGCGAATGCGCCCAGCCAACGATGCATGCGGTCATGGCGGTCTCCATCCTTGGCGCCAGCGCCCACGGCTCGTGACGCACTTCGCCTTTATTGTTCAAATATAAACATTCTCGCCCGGGCCGTGAAGGGCCGCAACGCAACAATCGCTTGGTACAGGTCGCGTCGAGGTCGATTTTTTATTGATTGACGCGTCAATAAAAAATAATCTCCCGCAAAAATCGGAAACGGCATGCCAAAAGTCGGAATGGAGCCATTGCGCCGCAGGGCGCTCATCGACGCGACGATCTCGGCGATCGGCGAGCGTGGCTCGCTTGACGTGACCATGTCCGAGATCGCCGGACGCGCCGGTGTGTCTTCGGCGCTCGCCCACCACTATTTCGGCGCCAAGGACGAGCTGCTGTTCGCGACGATGCGGCACATCCTGGCCGAACTGACCATCGATATGCGCCGCGCCCTGCAGTGCGCCTGCACCGCGCGCGAGCGCGTCTCGGCCGTGGTCGCCGTCAACTTCTCCGATGTCCAGTTCCAGGCTGAAACCATTGCCGCCTGGCTCGCTTTCTATGTCGAGGCGCAGCAATCGTCTTCGCTGCGCCGGCTGCTCAGAATCTATGCCCGGCGGCTGCATTCCAACCTGATGAGTGGATTGACCGGCATCCTGCCGAGGACCGAAGCCGACCGCGCCGCGGAAGCGACGGCGGCGATGATCGACGGGCTCTACATCAGGCGCGCGCTGAAGGATGGCGTGCCTGACGCCGCGACCGCGATCGCGCTGGTCGAAGATTATCTCGAAACCAAACTTGGCGGACGGCACAAGCAGTGACAGCGAAGCGACCCAATTTCCTGATCGTCATGGTCGACCAGCTCAACGGGACCTTGTTCCCGGATGGGCCGGCGGAATTTCTGCACACACCGCATCTGAAGGCACTGGCGGCGCGTTCGGCGCGCTTTGCCAACAACTACACCGCCTCGCCACTCTGCGCGCCGGGCCGTGCCTCGTTTATGAGCGGCCAGTTGCCGTCGCGCACCGGGGTCTATGACAATGCCGCCGAGTTCGCCTCGTCGATCCCGACCTTCGCCCATCATTTGCGTGCGGCCGGCTACTACACCTGCCTGTCGGGCAAGATGCATTTCGTCGGACCGGATCAGCTGCACGGTTTCGAGGAACGGCTGACCACCGACATCTATCCGGCGGATTTCGGCTGGACGCCGGACTACCGCAAACCCGGTGAGCGCATAGAGTGGTGGTATCATAATCTGGGTTCGGTGACCGGCGCCGGCGTTGCGGAAACAACCAACCAGATGGAGTATGACGACGAGGTCGTGTTCCTTGCGTCTCAGAAGCTCTATCAGCTTTCGCGCGAACAGGACGATGCGAGCCATCGGCCCTGGTGCCTCACCGTCTCGCTGTCGCATCCGCACGATCCCTATGTCGCGCGCAAGCAGTATTGGGATCTCTATGAGCATTGCCAGGTGCTGGATCCGGAAACCGGGTACATCGCCGAAGACGAGCAGGATCCGCATTCTCGGCGGCTGTACCATGCCAGCGACTATTCCTCTTTCGAGATCACGCCTGAAGAGGTGCGTCGTTCGCGGCGCGGCTATTTCGCCAACATCTCCTATGTCGACGACAAGGTCGGCGAGCTCCTCGACGTTCTCACGCGAACGCGCATGTCCGACGACACGATCATCCTGTTCTGTTCGGATCACGGCGACATGCTCGGCGAGCGAGGCCTGTGGTTCAAGATGAGCTTCTTCGAAGGCTCGGCGCGGGTGCCGTTGATGATTGCCGGCAAGGGCATTCGTGCCGGGTTGATCGAGGCGCCGGTCTCCAATCTCGACGTGGCACCAACGCTTTGCGACCTTGCCGGCATCGACATCGGGGCGATCGCGCCGTGGACCGACGGCCAGTCGCTGCTGCCGCTCACCAAGGGCGGGCAGCGCACGACACCGGTGCTGATCGAGTACGCGGCGGAGGGCTCCTATGCGCCCTTGGTGGCAATCCGCGAAGGCAGGTACAAATTCGTCCATTGCGAACTCGATCCGCCGCAATTGTTCGATCTCGAAGCCGATCCGCTCGAGCGGGACAATCTGGCCGACGACCCCGCCAATGCGGGTCTTGTGGCGGCATTCCTGGAAAAGGTCCGGGCGCGTTGGGACATGGCCGGCTTCGATGCCGCCGTGCGCGAAAACCAGGCACGCCGCTGGGTCGTCTATCCGGCGCTGCGCAACGGCGCCTACTACCCCTGGGATTTCCAGCCGTTGCAGAAGGCGTCAGAGCGGTACATGCGCAATCACATGAACCTCGACAATCTCGAAGAAAGCAAAAGGTATCCGAGAGGCGAATGATGGCAGACCTTCTCGTTCCCACTCTCGACCATCTCAGGCAGGCCTATGCGGTAACGTCACGGGCGACACAGGTCACGCCGCTGCTGGAATCGGCGGCGCTCGCCAGGGAAACCGGCGCGGCCCGGGTCTTCATCAAGCCGGAATCGCTGCAATGGGCCGGATCCTTCAAGGTTCGCGGCGCTTATTGGCGGCTGAAGCGGCTTTCGCCCGACGAGGCGAAGAAGGGCGTCGTTGCCTATTCCTCGGGCAATTTCGCGCAAGGGCTGGCCGCGGCCGGCCAGGCGCTCGGCATTCCCGTGACCATCGTCATGCCGATCGACGCGCCGGCCGCCAAGCGCGATGCTACCGCGGGTTATGGCGCGCGCGTTGTGCTGACCGACCATGGCGATCGCGCGCGTGAAGAGGTCGCGGCGGCCAAGGCGCGCGAAATCGCTGAAACAGAAGGGCTAGCGCTCCTGCATCCATTCGACGATCCCGAGATCGTCGCCGGTCAGGCGGGTGCCGGCCTCGAGGCGCTCGACCAGCTGTCGGCTAAGGATGCCAGCGCCGATCTCTTGTTCTGCTCGGTCGGCGGCGGTGGGCTGATCGGCGGCGTTTCGCTCGCCTTCCACTATCTGTCGCCGGCGACCGAGATCATCGGCGTAGAGCCCGAAGGGTTCGACGGCATGGGCTCGTCACTGGCGCATGGCAGTATCGAGACCATGCCGATCGGTCCGAAATCGATCTGCGACGGACTGATGTCGCGCCGGCCCGGCAACGCGCCGTTCGCCGCGGTCAAGACCGCTGGCGTGCGCGGCATCACGGTCGACGATCAGTCGGTGCGGCGCGCGATGCGGATCGCTTTCGAGCGGATGAAGCTGGTGCTCGAACCGTCAGGTGCGGCGTCGCTGGCGGCATTGCTCGGTGGCAAGGTGGATGTGGCGAGAAAAACCGTCCTGGTGGTGGCTACCGGCGGCAACGTTTCGCTCGCCGATTTTATGGCGCATATGAACCATGCTTGAAGCGGATTTCGTTATCATCGGCTCCGGCTCCGCCGGCTCGGCCATGGCCTATCGCCTGTCGGAAGACGGCAAGCATTCGGTCATCGTCATCGAATTCGGCGGCACTGATATCGGGCCGCTGATCCAGATGCCTTCGGCGCTGTCGATACCGCTCAACATGAGCCTCTACGACTGGGGATTCGCCAGTGAACCGGAACCGCATCTGGGTGGCCGCGTGCTGGCGACGCCGCGCGGCAAGGTGATCGGCGGCTCGTCCTCGATCAACGGCATGGTCTATGTGCGCGGCCACGCCCGCGACTTCGACCATTGGGCCGAACAGGGCGCGGCCGGCTGGGGCTTCGCCGACGTGCTGCCCTACTTCAAACGCATGGAGGATTCAGATGGCGGCGAGGATGGCTGGCGCGGGCACGGCGGCCCGCTGCATGTGCAGCGCGGCTCCCGGCGCAATCCGCTCTATGGCGCCTTCGTCGAAGCGGGCCGCCAGGCAGGGTTTGAACTGACCGACGACTACAATGGCGCCAAGCAGGAAGGCTTCGGCCCGATGGAGCAGACCATTCTGGGCGGCCGCCGCTGGTCGGCGGCATCAGCCTATCTGAAGCCGGCGCTCCGGCGCAAAAACGTCAGACTGGTCAAAGGCTTTGCGCGCCGGGTGATCATCGAGAATCAACGCGCCATCGGCGTCGAGATCGAAGCTCACAAACAGATTCAGGTCGTTAAGGCGCGACGTGAAGTAATCGTCGCGGCGTCGTCGATCAACTCGCCGAAGATCCTGATGCTGTCCGGTATCGGCCCGGCCGGGCATTTGCACGAAAACGGCATTGCCGTCGTGGCCGACCGGCCTGGCGTCGGCGGCAACCTGCAGGACCATCTGGAGCTCTACATCCAGCAGGAATCGACCAAACCGATCACGCTGAATTCAGTGCTGAACCCGTTCTCCAAGGCGATGATCGGGGCGCAGTGGCTGTTCTTCAAATCGGGCCTTGGCGCCACCAATCATTTCGAGGCGGCCGCCTTCGTGCGCTCGCAGGCAGGCGTCGACTATCCCGACATCCAGTACCACTTCATCCCGGCGGCGGTGCGTTACGACGGCAAGGCGGCGGCGAAGTCGCACGGCTTCCAGGCGCATGTCGGACCGATGCGCTCGAAGTCGCGCGGCTCGGTGACGCTGCGCTCGCCGGATCCGAAAGCGAAGCCGGTCATCCGCTTCAACTACATGTCGCATCCGGACGACTGGGCGGAGTTCCGCCACTGCATCCGCCTGACCCGCGAGATCTTCGGCCAGTCGGCCTTCGATGCCTATCGCGGACAGGAACTCTCGCCGGGCAGCCATGTCCAGTCGGACGACGATCTCGACTTGTTCATCCGCGACCATGCCGAAAGCGCCTACCACCCCTGCGGCACCTGCCGAATGGGCCGCGTCGATGATCAATCGAGCGTGGTCGATCCGGAATGCCGGGTCATCGGCGTCGACGGATTGCGGGTCGCCGACTCCTCGATCTTCCCGCGCGTGACCAACGGCAACCTCAACGCGCCATCGATCATGACCGGCGAAAAAGCGTCCGATCACATCCTTGGCCGCACGCCGCTCGCGCCGTCCAACCAGGAACCATGGATCAATCCGCGCTGGCAGGCTTCCGACAGATAGGCCATGATCCGCCGATAGAGTGAGCTGCCCGACAGGCGCCCGCCCAATAGCCGTCTTGGGCACAACGATTGGAGACCTCCCATGCGCGCCCAGCCCACGGCTTCGCACTATGTCAACGGACGCTATATCGAGGACGAAGGCGGCGCGCCGCTGCCGGTGATCTATCCAGCCACGGGCGAGACCATCGCCATGCTGCGATCGGCGACGCCGAACGTGCTGGAACTGGCGGTCGAGGCCGCCCGCGCCGCACAGCCGGCCTGGGCGCGGCTTAAGCCGGTCGAGCGCGGCCGCATCCTGCGCCGAGCCGCCGACATTTTGCGCGCCCGCAACGCCGATCTTGCCCGCATCGAGACGCTCGACACCGGGAAGGCGATCCAGGAGACACTGGTGGCGGATGCACCTTCCGCCGCGGACTGCCTTGAATATTTCGCCGGCGCGGTCGCTGTCTTCAACGGCGAAGCGGTCGACCTCGGCGGGCCGTTCGCCTATACGCGCCGCGAGGCGCTCGGCGTCTGTGTCGGCATCGGCGCATGGAACTATCCGATCCAGATCGCCGGCTGGAAATCCGCACCCGCACTCGCCATGGGCAATGCCATGGTGTTCAAGCCATCGGAAAACACGCCGCTTTCGGCGCTGGCGCTGGCCGAGATCTACTCGGAAGCCGGCCTGCCCGATGGGCTGTTCAACGTCGTGCAAGGCTATGGCGACGTCGGCGCCGGCCTTGTCGGCCATGATGTCGTGGCCAAGGTCTCGGTGACCGGCTCGGTGCCGACCGGGCGCAAGGTGCTGTCGCTAGCGGGCTCCAGGATGAAGCACGCGACGATGGAACTCGGCGGCAAGTCGCCGCTGATCGTCTTCGACGATGCCGATCTCGAAAATGCCATTGGCGGCGCCATGCTCGGCAACTTCTATTCGACCGGCCAGATCTGTTCCAACGGCACGCGCGTCTTCGTCCAGAGCGGCATTCACGACCGCTTTGTCGAGCGACTGGTCGAGCGGACCAAGAAAATCCGCATCGGCGATCCGCTCGACCCGGAAACGCAGATGGGGCCGCTGGTCTCCAAGGCACAGCAAGACAAGGTCGTCGGCTATATCGAGGCCGGCAAGCAGGATGGGGCGACGCTGGCCTGTGGCGGCAATGTGCCGTCGCTGCAGGGCTTCCAGGGCGGCTTCTTCGTCGAGCCGACCGTATTCACCGCCGTCACCGACACGATGCGGATCGCCCGCGAGGAGATTTTCGGCCCGGTCATGAGCGTGCTGAAATTCAACAGCGAGGACGAGGTGATCGACCGCGCCAACGACACCGAGTTCGGTCTTGCCGCCGGTGTTTTCACGCGCGACCTGCCGCGCGCCCATCGCGTCATCGCCGAGTTGCAGGCCGGAACCTGCTGGATCAACGCGTACAATCTGACCCCGGTGGAAATCCCCTTCGGCGGCGTCAAGCAGTCCGGCATCGGGCGGGAGAATTCGCTGGCGGCGCTGGCACTCTATTCGCAGCTGAAGTCGATCTATGTCGAGACCGGGGACGTCGCCAGTCCGTATTGATCCCGCCTACTTCTCCGCCGTTCCATCCAGATACTGCGTCAGCGCACAGACCAGATGGTAGAAGATGCTCGCCGGCACGTCAGATGCCAGCGAGCGGCCGCGCTCGTCGATGCGATCGATCCACAGGCCGAGCGGCGCCGGGTCGACGTGCCAGCGGAACAGCCGGCCGACCCTCGCCTCGATCTCCGGCTTCAGATCGGGGCCGCCCGAGCCATCCAGGGCGATCGCCGCCTTGAGCGCCTCGGCCTGCGGCCAGCTGCGCGATATCAGGTCGAGCGGCAGTCCTTGCCGCGAGACTGCGCCATAAGCAAGGCCGGTGGCCCGGTTGAGGCCATTGGCGATTGCCGAGGCGTAGAGTTTTCGGGCAAAGACGCTCAGTTCGGCCTGGCCGCTGCGGCCGGCGAAATCGACCAGCAGCGAGGCCCATTCGAAGTGATGGCCAGGTTCGGTCCAGGCCCCCTTCTCTCCCGGTACCGGTTTCCATTCTGCATCGAAATACTCGCCGAGCGTCCAGCTCTCGGCGTCGAAGAAATGGCTGCGGAAGAGGTCGATGATGCGCGCCGCGCGACGCAGATGCGCACGCTCACCGGTTGCCTGGTGCCAAGCCAGGAAAGCTTCGAGCAGATGCATGTGGGGGTTGGAGCGTCGCTCGCCCGCCCCGTCCGAGGTGTCGAGGAAGCCGGTCATGCGGCTGTCCTCCAGATGCGCATCGAGGAAGGTGAAGGTCTCTTGGCCGAGCCGCAAGGCATCGGCATTGCCCGACAAATGCGCATGCGCCAGCGCCAGCAGGATGCAGGAATGATCGTAGGCGTCCTCGACGGGATCGGCGACGGAGCCATCGACATTCAGCGTGCGCACCCAACCGCCCCGTTCGGTGCGGCCCTGCCCCGCCATGAAGTCGATGCCATGCGCGATCAGCCGGTCGGCCGGCCCGGTCCAACCGCGCTCCTTGGCAACCGCGAAGGCATAGACCTGCCTGGCCTGGGTGCGCATGCGCTTGGGCTTGACGAGCGGCTTGGCGTCGAAACCCAGCGCCTCGTGGAAGCCACCGTGGCGCTCGTCGACGCCTGATGTCGACCACAACGGCAAGGTCTCCTGGAACAGCCAGTGATGAACGCGCTGCCGCCAGGCGCCACTTTCGATGACGCGGTCATGCGCCGGCGTGAACCTGGTTTCCAGCCGTCCCGATTTTTCGAGTTGTTCGACGATCTTCTTGACGTGCTGGCTGTGGCTCACCGGGGCAACGAAAGTGGCATCCGCCGTCGAGACAATGGCAACGTCCTTCATGCCGATCGCCGACAGCAGCCGGCCGTCGCTGCGGATATAGGAATTCTCGCAATCTATGGCGACGACATCGCCGACAACGACGTTGCCCCGGTCGTCGGCGGGACCGACATCGAGGAGCGATTGCCAGGAGCCGAGATCGTTCCAGCGGAAGCCGGCCGGCACCATGGCTATGTCTTTTGCCCGTTCCATGATGGCATAGTCGATCGAGTTCGACGGGATCGCCGCGTAAAGTTCCAGCGGCATATAGAGGCCGGACAGGTCCGTCGTGGCCGCCTCGTAGGCCGCTTCGGTGGCGTGCCAGATGTCGGGCTGGAATGTCTTGAAGGCGTCGCGCATGGCACCGGCCCGAAACAGGAAGATGCCGGTATTCCAGTAGAAATTTCCCGCCTTGAGATAGTCGTTGGCCGTCGCAAGGTCGGGCTTCTCGACGAAGTGCGAAACGTCGAACACCCCGCCCTTCTCGGCCGATACCTCGATATAGCCGTAACCGATTTCCGGCTGAGTCGGTTTGATGCCGAACACCACCAGACGACCGGCGCGCGCCGCCTGCGATCCCGCCTCGATACTTTGCCAGAATTGCCCTGCCGTCGCTATTTCATGGTCCGAGGGCACCACCAGAACCAGGCTGTCGCCGAATTCCGACAGCGTGCGCAGGGTCGCCAGTGCGACGACGGCGGCCGTGTTGCGTCCCGCCGGCTCGAACAGCGGGCCGCCGCCGGCAAGATCGAGACCGGCCAAGTCGACATGGACACGATCGGCGTGACGCTCCGATGCGATCAGGAAGATCGGCGTCTCGCCAGCCGGTCTCGCCGTCAGGCGGCGCAAGGTCTTGGCGAGCATGGAACCGTCGCCCGACAGATCGTGGAACTGCTTGGGGTTGTCCTCGCGTGACAGCGGCCACAGCCGAGAGCCGACGCCGCCGCTCATGACAAAACTGACGATGCGCTGGCCCATGGATGCCCTGTCAAAAAGTCTGGTTGTAAGCGCCGACTTCCGGACTGCGGCGCAGCACGGCATCGACGGCATCGAACATCTGCCGGCGACGCTCGGACGAGACCGGACTTTCGACGACCACGACCAGTTCCGGCTTGTTCGACGAAGCGCGCACCAGACCCCAGGTACCGTCCTCGGCAACGACGCGCACGCCATTGACGGTGATGAGATCCACGATCTTCTGGCCGGCGAAACTGGAGCCGTCACGCTTCATCGCCTGAAAATCAGAGACCACCCGCTCGACCACGCCATATTTCACATCGTCCGCGCAGTGCGGGGACATTGTGGGCGTGCCGAAGGTCAGTGGCAGTGCCCCGTAGAGATCGGCCATCGAACTGGCGGGGTTACGGTCCAGCATCTGACAGATGGCGATTGCCGTGACCAGTCCGTCGTCATAGCCGCGCCCGATCGGGGGGTTGAAGAAGAAGTGGCCTGATTTTTCGAAGCCGGCGACCGCGCCGAGTTCGGCAACCCGGCGCTTGATGTAGGAATGGCCGGTCTTCCAATAGTCGGTAACGGCGCCATTGGCGCGCAGCACCGTGTCGGTGTTGAACAGTCCGGTCGACTTGACGTCGACGACGAAGGTCGAACCCGGATGGAGCCGCGAAATATCCCGCGCAAGCATGACGCCGACCTTATCGGCAAAGATCTCGTTGCCTTCATTGTCGACGACACCGCAGCGGTCGCCGTCGCCATCGAAGCCCAGACCGACATCGGCCCCTGTCTCCAGCACCTTGTCCCTGATTGCATGCAGCATCTGCATGTCCTCCGGATTGGGGTTGTAGTTTGGAAACGTATGATCAAGCTCGACATCGAGCGGGATCACTTCGCAGCCGATGCGCTGCAGGGCTTCCGGGGCAAAGGCGCCAGCAGTGCCGTTGCCGCAGGCGGCGACCACTTTCAGCTTTCGTGTGATGCGCTTGTCCCTTGTCACATCGTCGAGATAGGTGGCGCGAAAATTGTCGACGAAATCATAGGAGCCGCCGCCGGTAAGGTCGAAATCGGCGGCCAGCACGATCGCCTTCAGCGCGCTCATCTCCTCGGGGCCGAAGGTCAGCGCCCGCGCCGCTCCCATCTTGACGCCGGTCCAGCCATTCTCGTTGTGCGATGCGGTGACCATGGCCACCGACTGCGTCTCCAGCGCGAATTGCGCGAAATAGGCCATCGGCGACAGCGCCAGACCGATATCCTTCACCCGTGCGCCGGCCGCCATCAGCCCGGAAACCAACGCCAGCTTGATGCCGAGCGAATAGGATCTGAAATCATGCCCGGTGACGATGTCAGGCCCAGCGCCGAGCCGCCGGATCACCGTGCCGAGCCCCATGCCAAGCGCCTGGACGCCGATCAGATTGAGTTCAGGCGGCACTGCCGAACCGGGATGGCCGAACCACCAGCGCGCATCATATTCACGAAAACCGGATGCCTTGATCAGCGCCGCGGTTTCGAATTCGAAGCTGTTTGGCCACGCTTCGCCGACAATATTTAGGGGCAAGACGGCAGGGCTCCAAGCGGCAGAAATACGATCCATCAAGGCAGCGGCTTAGCACACAAGGCTTTAAGCCGCGTTTATCCCGGACGGAAATTCGGGCCTTCCGGCAATGCCCGCAGAAAGCGGACGAAATGCGACAGAAGGGCTGCCATTGCCGCTTGCAGGAACGATGTGTGGCGGCTATAAGCCCGCGATCTGGTCACGGAGTGTAGCGCAGCCTGGTAGCGCACCTCGTTCGGGACGAGGGGGTCGCAGGTTCAAATCCTGCCACTCCGACCAGAAAAAACAAGGTCCGTTCCGGACACATAGGTTACGGTTTATACCGGAGACATGGGTAACACTTTTGGCCCGAAGGGGTTTTGGAGT